>NZ_JAJFZH010000012.1:0-150693 GCF_020733145.1 Chryseobacterium sp. X308 | reverse complement strand
CCAGATAGATTTTGAAGAAAGTAGGGTAAAAATCAAAGACGTTCACCCTACGCAAGCTAACTCAAGGTCGCTTTTATAAATATAAATGTATAAAAAATATTTGGAAGTTAACACAGAATCTAAAGCCGGATGAATTTTGATTTTTTTGATAAACGGGCTAAAGCCCATTCCTATTGAATTATACAGTACTGCAATGCCAAAATATTCCGGTTATCTTGATGTGAAAAATCTTAATACTTCTGTCATTACAAAGAATAAATCGGAAGCCAGAACCCAGAAGCCTGAACCCGAATCTCGTAACCCGGAACTCCAATGCATCATGCCCTTATTCTAAAGGTATTTCCTGAAGTTCCACAATTTTCTTTTTCTGAGATAGTTCAGGTTGTTTTCATTTGCGTAAGCTTCTTTTTCGAAGGAAATTCTTCTGTAAGCCAGATAACCGTCCTTCAGTTTGAAAAACCAGTAATAATATTCAATACCATAGAAAATATAGAAGAAAATAACGAGCATTTCCAGTTGCTGCCGTAAATGAATTTTTTCGTGATTGATCAATACATTATTTTCCTTATCTTCGGGTTTCCTAATGAAGATAAAGGGAAAGAGAGCGATGCCATTAATTTTTAATTTTTTTAAAGGCTTTTGGCATACAATTATCATAGTAACAAATATAAAAAGTTTTTTGACTAGCATTTAACTTATGGCCCATTATGACATCAAAGAAGGTGAAGACTTCTACTATAATGAACAGGGGTACAAGGTTTTTACGGAAAAATTCCATCTGAAAAGGGGGTATTGCTGTAAAAGCGGCTGCAGACACTGTCCTTACGGGTACGATAAAAAGACTGATACATTCATTAAAAGTGATAAAAAAAATAAATAAAATGAAAAAATATATTTTTATTTTGTTGGCATCTGCTACATTAGGTTTAACTTCTTGTAGCCCTTTTCAGGTACGTTCGGATTATGCTGAAACCGCCAATTTCAATTCTTACAAAACCTATAAAATAAGAATTGATGATCTAAAACTGAATGATATTGATAAAGACAGAGTGCTAAATGAGCTGTCGAGACAGCTTCAGAGCAAAGGACTTCAGTCCGGCGAAAACCCTGATCTGATTATCAACGTAAAAGCAAATCACAAAAAGATTACTGATATCAATTCCTCTTCTCCTTACGGAATGTGGGGATGGGGCGGACCATTCGGATGGGGTGTTGGTATGAACAGAACATGGACAACCAACTACAATGAAGGCGCTTTGATCGTTGATCTTATCGATGCAAAAAGCAACAAATTGGTTTGGCAGGGTATCGGAAGCGGAATTTCTGTAGATTCTCCAAAAGCAAAACAGAGACAGATTCCAGAAATTATGGCTGAGATTATGAAAAATTATCCGCCACAAAGAAAATAAGATGTAAGTCATCCATTATATAGCCGGTACGTTTGGTACCGGCTTTTTTTATGGGTAATTATTTGTTTTTTCCCGCAGATAACACAGAATTGAATAAATGATAAATATAGTCTTCTGTTATTTAAGTTTTGGCTGAAGCCAAATGAAAAACGTCTATTTTAGACCGGGCTAAAGCCCGCCCCTATTGAATTTATAATATTGAGGGATAAAACATAGAAAGTATAGGCTTTTTTATGGTAATTTTTTTTTTATCGCAGATAACACACAATTACACAGATAACTGTGGATATAATCTTCTATTATTTATAGTTTCGGCTGAAGCCAAATGAAAAACGTCTTATTTTAAACCGCGCTTCCTTCGTCTTCACTCTGGATTATAGCCCGGTCCTATAGGATTTACAATATTGAGGATAGATTATAGAAAAGTCATCATTCAAAGATATAAAACTGAATTTCATACAAAACCTCATCATTCATCATCCATCATTTATCACTCACTATGCATTGCATACAGTGTGTTTAAAATTAACAATTTTGTAATTTTTTATTCACAAAAATTGTGGTATTCTTGCTGAAACTTTATATTAAATATTAATTATGAAAAAAATCATTTTATTTTCTGTATTTGCGGGACTTGCCCACGCTCAGGCTCCTGCAGGATACTACAATTCTGCCAGCGGACTAACCGGTGCAGCACTCAAAACTGAATTAAGCAGCATTATCACCAACGGACATATTGATAAAGGATACAGTGGACTTTGGACAGGCTATAAAACCACAGATATTGACAAGGACTATGAAAATGACGGAACTATCCTTGATATTTATTCTGAAAAGCCTGCAGGGGCTGACCCATATAACTATACTCCCGGAACCGACCAGTGCGGGACCTATTCCAGTGAAGGAAACTGTTATAACAGAGAGCACATTGTTCCTCAAAGTTTTTTTAATCAGGCCTCTCCAATGGTGTCGGATATTCACTTTATCAGAGCTACAGACGGAAAGGTAAACGGAATGAGAAGCAATTATCCTTTCGGAAAGGTAGGAAGTGCTTCTTTTACTTCACAGAACGGATCCAAGCTGGGAACATCTTCTTCTTCAGGATATTCAGGAACGGTATTTGAGCCTATTGACGAGTTTAAAGGCGATGTGGCCCGTATGATTTTCTATTTTGTAACCCGTTATCAAAGCAAGCTTTCTTCTTTTTCATCAGGAAATATGTTAGGAAGTTCTGCGTTCCCGGGATTACAGACATGGGAACTTAATGTCCTTTTGGTATGGCACAATCAGGATCCGGTTTCTCAGGCTGAAATCAAAAGAAATAATGCTTCCTATACTTTTCAGGGGAACAGAAACCCGTTTATCGACAATCCAAATTATGTTAACCTTATCTGGGGTTCCCAGCAGCCTTCAGGTGATACACATGCGCCTACTACAGCAACAGGTCTGAATGTTTCAGGAACAACTTCCAGCAGTATTTCTCTGGCTTGGAATGCTTCTACCGATAATGTAGGAGTAACAGGATATAATGTTTACATGAACGGAAGTCTGCAAACGACTACGAGTTCAACTTCCACAACCATTTCAGGACTTACTCCTTCCACAACTTACAGCTTTTATGTGGTAGCGAAGGATGCCGCAGGAAATTCATCATCAAACAGTTCAACAGTTTCCGGTACTACTACTTCTGGCGGTACTACTCCGGGGACCAGCTGTGCCAATGAAAATTTTGAAACCATTCCTGCAGCCAACTCTACGTATACAACCAGAACATGGAGCAATGGTGGTATTTCCTGGACAGCAACGGATGCAAGAACAGACCAGACCATTAACAATAAAGCAATTACGGTAAGAAACGGTTCTTTAACTTCCGGAAGCTCTGCAAACGGTATTGGGTCTTTAACGGTAACTACACAGCTTAAATTCTCAGGAACCAATGGTACTTTTGATGTAAAAGTAAACGGAACAACCGTAGGAACTGTTCCTTACAGTACTTCGTCTACAACAACGACTATCAATAATATCAATATTTCAGGAAATGTAGTGGTAAGCCTTGTAAATACTTCATCAAGCAACAGAGTAGCTATTGACGATCTTTCATGGACTTGCTATTCAGGATCAACAGCAAGAATGGCTCAAAATACAGCAGCAGAAACTACATCCAATAGTTTTAAAATCTCTCCTAACCCTATCACCAATCAGGAAATCTTTGTAAAAGGAGATCTTCAGAAGGTAAGAAAAGCCGAGATTTATAACCTTCAGGGGAAAACTCTTCAGACAATTGACCAGCCTTTCAGAAATGGAAATTCTATTAAAACCAGAAATCTTGGTCAGGGAGTTTATATTTTGAAACTGGATCAGGTAACGATGCAGTTTATAGTGAAATAGTTCAAATAGTAATTTGATATAAAAATGCCGGTCTTTTTAGACTGGCATTTATTTTTTTTAACTCTCGCAGATTTTGCTGATTGAGCAGATTTTTTTAACGCAGAGATTTTATTTTCTAATGTTTTATTTTAGAGGGCAGAGAGGAATCAGCAAGCTGATCTGACTAAGCGAATGTTCTACATTCTCTGTTTATTTTATCTTAATTAATTCACAGAAATTTTATCAAGGTCCGGATATCCGGATCCTTTTAAAAGGTCTTTCCATTCTTTATTTCTGAACACGAAGAGGTTACAGCGGTATTCGTCCGGTCTGTTATCTATTTTGGTTTCGCAGTAATAATAGAGCATATCTTTACTTCTCCAGATCGCTACTTCCTGTCTGAGTTTGTTATGCGTCCGGATGATCTCATTATCTTTAACTTCAGATTCAAAACCTTCACGAATAGTATCAAAACTAGGTTTCTGAAGTGTCTTGTTTAAGCTTTCCAGAAGTGCTGTTTTTTCCTGCTCTGTATAAATATCAAGCTGATACATTCCCAGTTCATCTTCTTTTTCATTGGCAAGCGGGCCAATTTCCTGATCTACTTTTCCGAAATGTAAAATTACTTTGTTTGTATTTTTATGATTCTTTCCTTCCAGATCAATTCCGTTGAAGTGTAATAATTCTTTTGATGCAAAGGCCAGCTTTTCATTTCCGATCAGGGTAACTTCACTGGTACGGACGGCTTCTTTTGCTGTTGCTCCGGCAGATTTTAAAATATCGTTGATATTTTGTCCTGCTTTCAGTTTAGCAAGATTGAAAGGTTCGGTCTGGGTACTTCCCTGTGTTTCAACCAAAGACTCAGTATCTTTATTTTTCTGATGGCCGCATGAAGCAACTGCCAGACAGAGCATTGGTACTACTATATATTTCAGTCTTTTCATAATGTTAGTGTTAGTATACAGTTATCAATAATAGAACAGAAAAAAATGGATTCAAGTATCCGGAGATGCTTTTTTATTTGTTTTGCTCTATTTTAAATGTCTTTATTTAATCATATACTTATTCCTTGGAGAAGCGATATTCCAATCTAAAATTACTGATTTTGCCTTTCCTTAATTATTTTAGACCAATCACTAAACATTTTGGTGATAGTATTGGCATTGATTAAACTGAAAAAAAACATTCCCGTAAGTATCGTAAGCCAGCAATAGGCTAGTTTCACTCCATTTTTATCGGTAATAAAGAAAAGGATCAATATGGTGAGTGTTCCTACTATAAATGTAAAAAGCAAAGTATACATCAATACATGAATGATGTACATATTGAAGTTCAGCTTTCTAAAGATCCATGCTATCACTGCCATCGGAATAAGCAGCAAAATGGGTACTAACATCGCTCCGAAAATGGTTGCTTCCGGGTAAGCAGCTATTTTGTCTTCTAATCCGAAAAAAGTATTAAAACTGAACTCCATTATATTGTTTTTCAGAATCTGTTATTTCCAGTAGTGTTTTGTCTTTATATGCCAGTATTTTTGCCAATATTACATTGGGAAATTCATGAATTCCGATATTATAAAGGTTTACACTGTCATTGAAAAATTCTCTTCTGTCTGCTATTTTGTTCTCCAGGTCGGAAATTCTTTTCTGCAGTTCAAGAAAATTATTATTAGATTTCAGATCAGGATAGTTTTCTGAAACCGCAAAGAATGAGGAAAGCGCTTTTGAGGTTTCATTGGCAATCTCAGTTCTTTTATCAGCGTCAGTACTGTTATTGTAATAAGTTCTGAGCTCTGTAAGGCGGGAAAGAAGCTTTTCTTCGTAGTTCATAAAGTGTTTGGCAACAGAGACCAGATTGGGAATTTCATCTGTACGCTGTTTCAGCACCACATCAATATTGCCGTATGCTTTGTCAACGTTAAATTTGAGCATGACCAGTTTGTTGTACAAATTGATCAAAAAACTTATAACAACTACCCCAAGCAGGATAAGTAGTATGATAGCGACCGTCTGATTCATTATTGTATAAGTATATAAATAATTATTAAAAGGATGATGGAACAGGTAAACATAAACGATCTCAACAATGGCTGATATTTATTCCAGACTGTGATTCCTGAGGATGAAGTAATCCCGAGGATTTTATAATGCTCATCTTTTCTGATGAAAGGGGTTCCGTTTCTGGAATCGGCATAGCCCACCAGCAGCATCTTCTGACCATCTTTTAAAAGAGTTTCTTTGTACCTTTTACCGCCATGACTGCTTATATTGGTTTCTTCCAATAAAACCAGCTCTATTCCTTTCGGTTCTACTTCTATGGTTCCTGTGTCATCTTTAACCCTGAAGGTATTGCATTTCGTTTCCCTGTGAATAGTTCTGTAACTTTCTTTGCCGTCTGAATCTCTGTCAATATCTTCAATGGTATAATAATATCCGATGCAGGCTTCATCATTTACTGGTGAAAATAAAGGATTCATCATCATTAATGTTCCTTCAATCTCTGCCAGTCCTTTTGCTACAGAATGGATCTTAGAGGTAGGCAGTGAGGATTGCAGGCGTAAAAAACGTTTTGAAGCAGTAGGCTTCATTAAAACAATAAAGATGAAAACAAAAAAAAGTAAAGGAAAAAAAACGATCGCTTTCTCTGCGTAACTGTCATAGTTATTGGAAATTTCAGAAGCATATTCATGCAGCGGCATTCTATCTTTGAAAATAATCCACAGAATAAAGTAAATAAAGCCTGCAGCTATTATTCCTAAAATACTATAGCCAATGTATGGTTTTCCTTTTTTAACTTCCATCTATTTTGTTCTAAAATCCGGTGGAAATATCTGAATATTACTCCAGTATTTTTCTTGTCAATGATGTCTCATTTTTTTTCTCTATGGAAAAGATTTTAGTTCATATACTTATACCATGGAGAAGCAGGAGGTGTAGGATATTTCAATCCAAAAACTGCATTATTACGATAGGCATCTTTCGTCACAGAAATATATTTATTTCTTATTTTACCATCATCTTCAATAGAAATACTTAATATGGAATAATTTTTCCCGTCATCCCAGAAGAAAGAAGTAGGATAGGTAAAGGAATTTTTCTCATTTTGATTCCATGACACTTTTTCTGGAGAAAGTTTTTTAAGCTTTTCAAAAATAGGTTTTACCAGCTTAGCATCTACAGTTGCTTTATCTGTAATAGAAGCAGTAGGATTTCCATTCTTTTTTACTATTTTTTCTACAAATTCCAAAGAATATTTTTCGGCAGCATTGGTGTCCAGAGCACCTACTTTTCCTTTGTATACTGTAATCCTTGTACCCATGGTATTATCTAATGGTATATTTCCATAGGTTATTCCTTTGTTTTCATCAGCATAATATTGAATGATATCGGCTTTTGCTGCATCTTTCAGAAATAAGTCTTTGTTTTCAAAATCATACTTCTTTGCATCCTCCCCTAAGGAAACGGATGACAGGTCAAATGATTTATTTCCACAACAGATATTGATCAATACTACAAAAATCAATACCAGCACTCTTGCTTTTTTCATACTACTTTATATTTTGATGATTATTATAATTCGTTATCTTTTTGATAAACTCTCTTTTTTAAAAAAAATTATGATTTCAAATATATGAATACTATACAGGAAATATTAATGAAAAGCAGTAATAGTGCCAACCGGACAGACCAGTTTATTCTTTTTTTCATAGGATATGATGTGGTGTAGGTAGAAATTAAGGCAACAAAAAATGCAGCAAATCCTGTAAAAAAACAGCCTGCAGCAAACATCAACCAATCCAGCTGAATAGCATTGGTACTTTCTTCACCTGCTTTATCTGTTATCTTTAGTTTCTGTCCCATAACAGGCGGATTATCGCTTGTAATATCCAACGTTTTAATCACTTTTTCCCCATTGTTATCTGTATATTCTACTTTTGGAAAAAAAATGGTTTTATCCCTGTAGGTAGAGTTTGAAAAATTTTTAAACTTCGTTATTTCTTTTTTATATCCCACTACGATTGCTTCATACTGTGGCTCATCAAAGGTTCTATAAGCCTTTTCCCAGAAAAAGGTATATGATAAGACAAACGCCATTGCATTTACCGAAATCATAATGATTGAGATGATTAAAAGAAGGAATGCTTTTTCCAGAAAACCTCCTCTTTTTCCCGCATTATTTCTGTTCGCTGTAAATTTCAAAAAGATTTTATATCCTTTATACAGAGAAAATATGACAATTATTGCTATAAAATATCCTAAAAAAGTCATTTTTACTGATTAAATAATGCTGAACCCTTTTTCTTTTGTTCTCATATGAAGCTTCACTTCTAATTCTATATTGCTTTGTTTTTCAATATCGGGACTTTTGAATTGTAATGGTTGTGAGCCGTCTTTTCTCATCAGTCTTACTAATTTTCCGTATCCCATTACTTCAAGCTGGAGATCAGCTTCATGAAGTTCTTCCACTTCTAAGTTCTGAGAAAATAATTGGCCAGCGCTCTCCAAAAATCTTTTTTTTCTTTCTTCTGTATAGTATAAGGCCTGTTCCTGCAGTTTCATTTTGTCCTGTGACATTTCCAGATATTTTCCGGCATCATGGCTTTGCAATACCGTTCTGATCTGTTTATAATATTTTAAAACATCATTGAAAAGGTCTTCTTTTTTGATGTCTTTTAAGTCTACTGAATTCTGCCATCCATCTAATACAAAAGGAAGTTCAACTTCTATTTCACCTGCGATTTCAAAATGAAGATATTTGATATTGTCACTCAGACCATCCCATGGAGATTCAAGTTTAGGATGAAAAACAGACCTGGAAGCTTTCCAGTTATCAAGCTCGGCACAGAAAAAATCAATAGACATCATATCGTCTTCATCCAATACATTTTTTCCTAAACGAGGATACATTTTCCCGGTTACTTTATATTTCCCACTCTGAAGCAATGCCTGATTAATCATGGTGTCACCTCCGAATCCTCCTTCTTTTGTCTCATCTCCATACCAATCTATCACAGGAACATCATTCACATAGATGGTTCCTGAACAGTACATTCTTGGATATACAGAATATAAGGGCTTTTTTAAATTATGCATAGGTCAATTTAAGTTAAATATTTTTTTTCCAAATAGAAGGTTTCTTCTTTTATTGCTTTTTCTTCTACTTTAAAATTGCTTTTCCACCAGCCTACTTCTCCTTCTATTTCTACTGAAAGTACTACTCCTGAGAATTTCAGGATAGGCTGTATGAATAGTCCTTTAGTATCAGAATCCAGTACAATATCTCCACCAAAGTAAGAATCTGCTTTTGCAGCGGCTTTAAATGTCATGATAGGCTTCGATTTTGTCCCTTTTACTCTTCCTACCTCAACGCTTACACTGAGTTCAATAGTGGCTCCCATTTTTCCTCCAATGGTAGTTTTTCCCTGCATATTGATCCCGTTGATACTGTCAATCTTCAGGGCATCTACCATTATTTCCAGCTCCCCATAAAATGTTGCTGTAAAGGTTACCGAAGCACCTAATTTTTCTAATCCTCCACGAAACTTATTAATAATTCTTGCCGCTGCCGGGTTTCCGGTTGCTCCATACGAAGCCGCCGCAATGGCTGCTCCCAATATATCAATAACAACTTCAGCTCCAATTAAAGGTTTAAATCCAAAGCCTACTTCACCAATAACGCTAAGTGTATTTCTTTCGTTGACTCTTTCCAGGTACCATTTTCCTACGACGGTAAATTTTGGATACCTGACATTGAAACCAACCGGTATTGCTGTTTCTTTTGCCGCACTTTGCGCATAGTTGATTGCATTTTGTACAATATTGACCGCAGTGGCAATCATTCTGGCTACCAGTTTGATTCTATCTGCAAATTCATTAGTAAAACTTCTCTTTTCTCTCCCGGCATCCCATTCGGCAGATATGCCCAACCCTATTGAAATCGGAACTTTCCCGGTTTCATTCATCCTCATTCTGTTATATCCTGCCTGTCTGGATTTTTCCTGGTGTTTTGCATAAACAGATCCTGGCGGCATATTGGCTGCTTTATAATTGGAAACATTCACCAAAAACTCAAGAGCAAGTTCCCATTTAATATCCGGATAAGCTTTAATCAGTACCGTAGTTCTTTTTTCATTACTAAAGTATCTGCAGCTATGAACATGCAGATGAAACTGATTCGGATTGGATGCTGAAGGCCAGATATATTCTACCGGAAAAGCGTTGACTCTGGAAAGGTTTGAGTATACTCCATAAGTAAATGAAGGAGTGGTAAATGTCTTTACGGTATCTCCTTTATCTATCGCCTGCCCTACATCTACAATCAGGGTTTGTTTTTTATGTTTTCCTTTGCTGTCTCTGAAACATTCATTGGTTTGAAAACCTGTAATATCAATTACTAAATTTTTCTTTGTAGATACACTCGGTGCTGTTACTTCATAGTTTACAGTCTGAGCGTCATGGGCATTGAATACAAATGAGATGTCTACTCTGCGGTTATTTTCGTAGTCTTTCTCATTTTTGTATTTGATATTGTCTCTTCCCATTTTATCATCGGTAGGATCTACTTCCCCTTTTCCTACGGAGATAATTCTTCTTGGATCTAATCCGCCGTCTGCAAAGAATTTTTTCACCACATCAGCTCTTCTTTGGGAAAGCCCTTTGTTATAATTTTCTTTCCCTATAACGCATGCATAACCACTGAGATTCATTGTGGAATCTTTATGTTCAAGAAGAAATTTGAGCACATTATTCAGGACGGCTTCCCCGTCTTTATCAATAATTGTAGAGTCAAACTTATAGTAGATTGTTCTCTGAATATGTTCCTGCAGAGCAGCAGACTTTAACAGTTTGACACCGTTTCCATTGTCAAACACTTTAACGGTTGTATTGCTGGCTTGTCCGTCCTTGGTTTCATTTTCAGTGATTTTGATCACTTCAAACTTACAGGGCTCGAGTCTGACGGAGTTTACATCCGGCTTATAGACTTTGGTTGGCGTCTGGTTCTGCGCGCCGTTGGTATTGGTAGTAACTACTTTATTTTTTACATTCAGATAGATGGCATGAAGGTCATCTCCAAGCTTGTCTTTAATGTACTTTTTGGATGCAACATCTTTTACTTTAACATAGAACTCCTCTACATTCTGAATATTGTCCACATAAGCCATCCAGGCAAATGTATTTTCTATTTTCAGATTCACTTCACCATCGATTACCTGTACATTATTGTAGGTATGTACCAGTTTATCCGCTTTTGCTGTCTGTTGATTCCAAAGTTCGATACTGACTGTATTTCCATTGAGACCTTCCGTCACGAGGTTCAGATGAACAATATGTCCATAAGAAATGTATTCGGACTTTTTATTGTTTTTAATGCTTTTGCTGTTCTTCTGGGTAGACCATTTGCTGCTCACAATTTTGGGCTCACACCAGCCTTTTACATATAGCCCTGTATTACCTTTAGGGTCTCTTACTCCTGAAAGACTGGCTTCAATATAAAACTGATAGCTTCCGCAATACTGCTTACCAATTAAAAATTTATATCCGGTAGCAGAGGTGATCTGATTGATGATAATTTTTTTGCTGCTGTTCTGCCTCATCCAGGTAAGAGGTTTCTTTTTGTCGGCATCTGTGGTGCCTGGCAGCCATTCATCCACACCAAACTGCACCCACTGATCCGGTTTTATGGTAATCCTTTGCCCTAATACAGACATTTTGGGGTAATACAATCCGCTTACAACTTTTATTTTTTTTACGCCTTTTGCCATTCTCTTATCATTTAGATTGCACCATCCTGCCCTCCTCCTGAAGGCGGTTCGTTATACATTTCTTCGGAATCTACCAGCGGATTGATCTGCTGCTGAACATCTTTGTCGGCATTTTTAAAGTTCTGCTGGCTGGCTTCTGCTCTTTGCCCGTGGTCTATAATCTCGATGCATGGCGTTCCGGCAACAGCGCATACGGCTTTGCTGTCTTCCACAATGATATATCCACCGTTGCTGAGCTGTACTTTATCATAAAAATTCTGCCATTCTGTAACCATAATTTTACACGGAGGCGGCGGACCTCCCATTTTGGTACAGTTTCCGAATGTGTTTTTTTCAAATGTGGCTGCTCCTATTTCTTTCGTGGTAACGATCAGTTTTTTGGAAGCGCTTTTATCATTGGCATATTCTTTTTGGTGTGTAAGTACTTTCAGCTTGTCCGGAACCTGCCCGAACTGGCATTTGCATAGGGCGCCCTGTACTACAATATGTTTTTCTGCCATATTAATTTTATCTTTAGTGAAGTGGTTATTTATTATCAATTCCTGAAACTGACACTGAAATCTTTTTCTCTTCCTGCAGCATGATACTGCATTCCAGATAAAGAGATTCCGGAAGTGAAGTTTCTCCTTTCAGATAGCTTATAAGTCTGAAAGTTCCTTCTTCATTCATCACAGGATGATCTTCTATAATCAATGAAAAAGGTGATTGTCTTATAAAATCATCAATATTTCTTTCTTCATATAACTTTCCATATCCTTCTATGGTAGTCAGACCTGTTTCTCCTTTCACCGGATCTGTTTCCAGTGTGAGTTTATATGCAGGTTCAATGGCATTATCTGTTACCGGAAAGGTTTCTGTCATCTCAGTTCTATATTCATTTCCGAAACGCTGGTATATTCCAAAAAATAATGAGCGGATGAAATAATCATTTTTAATATACAGATTGATGGCTTCGGGCTGGCTGATCACTTTTTCAATCTTTCCACAGTATTCGTCTACCGTTTCGCCATCAAATTCTTTATAGAGTTCTTCTTTTACAGCTGGCCATCTTTTGGAAAATACCTCTGCATTTTCTACGGTTTCAAACTTTCCATGTTCATCTGTACTGATCTGTAAAGGATATAAAACCCCGGAGGTTCTGTAAGCCAGCAGATCTGCAATTTCATTTACTTCTTCTTCATTGAGATAGAGCTTTGATGTTCTTTCTATTTCAAAAAAATGCTTTGCTTTTTCTGTTTTCAGCCACCGAACGGATGCTTCATATTTTAATTCGTTTTTCGATTCTCCTTTTTCAATGGTAATAACGACACTGTATCTTAGCACTTTGTTTTCAGGCTGAAGAGTAAGGCTGTTTCCTTTTCCGAATTTTACCAGACTCTTTTTATCTGCAACCGCCGTTCTCGGAACAAATAGCTCTTTCTGCCCGTTGAGATTGATCAGGATCATGTCTTTAACAGCGCAGTGATTATTGTGGAAGAGTTTTAATGCATCTTTATCAAGCCCGTACAGTGAGGCAATACTTTTTAAAGTTTCATCTTTCTGAACGGTATGTATATTATATTTCTGCATAAAAATGTTCCTGCTTCAATTTCTTTCTTGTATGATATCTTATTATTATAGATTTGGTTTTAATGGATAACTCTTGTTCTGTTCGGTCTCGGATCCATCCCGATCTTTTCCCTCCTTGCTGACCAGTGAAGGTAATGAAGACGAAGGAATCTCAAATCGTTCTGTTCTTTTACTTCTTTCTGATAAGCATCCTGACGGTCTTCCGGGACTTCGTTTCCACCATAAGCATCGCGCAGCGCTTTAAAATGTTTGAAAGCATAAGGTTTGCCATTTCCCATCACATAAGTTCTGAGACGGTCTTTTATTCCTATTAAAAACTGATCATTCAAAATGGAATATTTATCATCAGTCATTTTTTTCAAGGTGATAGGAAGATTTTTCTCAATGCCGTATTCAGCCATAAAATGTAGAGGAATATAGCTGTAAGTTTTCAGCAGATAACGGGTTCCTCTCAATGATAAATAGAATCCAGGAGTAATGGTAAGCATATCTTTTTCATACCAACCTTCTGATACGAGTTCTGCTTTTAATGCTTCTAATTTGGAACTGGTTGTCCAGGATGTTTCCACTTCTTCCCATGTTTCCTGCCCGTTTTCATAGGCACCACCCACGTCGCAGTGTACACCAGGGAAAGTTTTTTCAGTTCCGATGTGTACTCTTGTCAGATCAAAGTTTTCTCTATGCTCATTTTCTGCGATGAAGTGAACTACAGTCTGGGCTTTTCCAATTTCATTCAGGCTTAATTCTTCTACGTCATTGCTGAAATTGGGTACTGGTGACAGATATTTTGAGTAGGAAGAAACGGTATCGTAAATCCCCAGGAATCTCACTTTCAACACATCAACTTTTAACCCTGCTTCTTCGAGCTTAAGGCCAAGGTGTCCCCATTTTGGAAGTTCTTCAGAATCAACATTTTTTCCATCATCATCTGAATAGGTGGTCACTGAAACAGCTTCGTTTGCGACGGTGCGTGAACTGGCTTTATATTTTGCTTTTCCGATTTCGTATACAAAATTACGTGCGGCAGCAGCTCCACGGCTGAATCCGAATACATCGAAAGTAAGTACCGCAATTTTATCAGCTTTCTTTTCAGCTTTAAGGGTTTTCACCTTTTTTACAATTTCTTCGCAGCCTTTTCTCACTTTTGATCTGATCCCGGTTTCTCCGGTCCCGAAAGCGTATCCGAGCGTTGCATCTCCTTCTTTATCCAATGTACCGATACCTTCTATATAAATCCCGAAGTTTTTATCATAGTTATCCCACATGCGGGCTACATTACTCCAGTCATTGTTATAACTGGTATTGTCTGTATCTTTTCCACCGTGTTTTTTATGAGCATCTGTCCCTTTTCTTCTCTCTTCCGTATTGGTTTTATTATTCAGGGTTCCGTCAAAAAAAATCCCAATGGTAATATCCAGTACTTCCTCTTTGGATACAGATGGTGTATAACTTCCAAATTGATTGTTGTGCATCGTTCTTGTTTTTAAATTGACTGAGTGAATATTATCATTCTATCTTTCGGGATACCCTTATTTTTGCTTTGGTAACTGCCAGTTTTTCTTTTTCAGATTCTAAAGAGACCAAGACCTTTGTATTGTCTTCGTTTACTTTAATGGTCAGATCAATATTTTTGTCTTTTCCCGATTTCTGAAACAAATCAAATATCTCTTTATCATCAAAAGCGTCTATCCATACTGCATACCTGTTGTTGTTCTTGTCTTTCCAGTACAAACCGCAGAATTTTGGGATAGCCCTGCTTTTGTACGTATTCTCTTTCAAGCTTTGGTCAAAAAGGTTTTCCTGTTCACCGTTGTAACCGGTAAAACCAAAATCTATCCAGGTGGCTCCTTCAGGGAGAATCACGGAAGGTTTCCAGCTGTATCTTTCCCGATAAACGTTATAAATATCTGCTGGCGGATAGCCTTCTTTTTCAATTTTCTCACGAATTTCCGGCTTGAATGTCTTATAAGACGGATCTTTCAACATTCTTTCTGCAAAGCCTTCATTCAACATATACTGAGCATTATCGTATGCTTTTTCTTTGGTGATAATGGTATCATGAGCCTGAAAAGCGCCTACTTCTTTCTGGTTTCCCGGACCTTTCATCCAAAGCACAACTCTTCCCTGTGGGGCTAATCCTACCACAAAGGAATTGTAAGTAGATTTCTTTTTTGTGTCCTGGTCTACAAACCCCTCATCCAAAAGTTTTTTGATCTTTTCTTTATCCAGGTCCCATTTTCCGGTGTAGAATTTATTTTCTACCAAAGAGTACCATGTAAATTCCAGTTTATGGGGCGCACTCATGCTTTCAGTATTGACGTTCATGGTACCGCCTTCTTTACCCCAGCCTGTATTCTGTGTTCCCCAGATGGCATCAAAACTGTAAGTAAAACCATCTGCAACAATAGCTCCTTCATATACTTCCATCGGGTATTCCTCCGGGGCAGAAACGGTTCCCAGCCAACTGTATTTTTCTTCCATTTTTTTATTCTGACAATTCGTTAATGAAAAACACCATATAAAAAGAATCAGCAGGTTACATTTACTTATGGCCATGGGACATAATCTTCTTGTTACTCGCTAAAACCAGATTTTCCTTATGTGCTTCCACATTGATTTTCTTTGCTATTTTTTCAACCTTTTTTCCTACGCTCAGATGGTAAGAATCTTTAACTGTTATGCGCAGGTTGGTTGCTGTTTTGATGATCGCCATATCAGAAAAGTTTTGATTTTTCAGCACTGTTGAATTCTACAATCTTTCCGCTTTGCATAGTCATATTTTCCAGCTCGCTGAACATGGAAATTTCACCTGCAATTTCATTGGAGGTTTCAGATTGTCTTTTGAATTCTTTTTCAATCATTTCCGTTCTGGTATCGGAAGTTTCCGTAATATCTCCCGAAGCCGTAAGTTTCATATCTTTTCCTGCGATGGAAACAATATTATCGTTTGCGGTACTGGTAATACTTGCTCCTGCGCCTATAGAAATTTCTTTTCCTGCAGTG
This sequence comes from Chryseobacterium sp. X308, assembly GCF_020733145.1. Classification (NCBI taxonomy): domain Bacteria; kingdom Pseudomonadati; phylum Bacteroidota; class Flavobacteriia; order Flavobacteriales; family Weeksellaceae; genus Chryseobacterium; species Chryseobacterium sp. X308. The sequence continues at coordinate 134,583 of NZ_JAJFZH010000012.1, read as the reverse complement.
ATGTTGATATTATCACCCGCATTCAACGTAAAATTTTTAGGGGCTTTCATACTGATATTTCCCTGTCCGTCCATAAAATAAGTGTTCCCGCTTGGATCAAGGATCGTTACACTTCCTTCTTCATCATTCATCAGGATCCTGATTCCGCTTCTGGTTTGAATAGACTTAAGGTGATTGTTTACGCCACCTCCCAACGCTACTCCACCATGGAACATTCCTCCCATTACGAAAGGTCTGTCCGGATGGCTGTGCACAAAATTAACCATCACCTGATCTCCCACTTCCGGAATAGCTACGTAACCACGGTTTTGGGTAATCTGATCTGTTCCTCCGGCATCAGGGCTCATCATACGGATAAAGTGAGTGGTATCATTGGTCTGCCAGTCAAATCTTACCTGTATCCTTCCCTGTCCTTCAGGATCTGTATTGGAAATTACTGTAGCTGTCTGTGGCTCGGCCTTCGGAATGGTGTATTCCGGCTTTGGAAGAAATCCTGTATCTGCTGCAATTCCTACGAAGCTTCCTTTATAATGACCGATGGTGTCAATTTCATGTTCTGATTCTGTAATCATGATTCTTGTGAAATATGAGGTTTCATTAGAATCCTGTTTACGCATCTGGACGTCTGCTACACACCCCGGGTGAAGGAAAGGAACCGTTGTATTTCCTGAAACAGAAAAAACATTTACTGCCTCACTTCCTGAAGCGCTTTTCTGCGAATATTCCACATCCAGGTGTGTAGTTGCTTTAATGGGAGCAATCTGCAGAGCCGGAGTCTTATAAATAGTGTCGTTATGACTGTATGCTGTTTTTGCAAGATCACTTACGTGTTTGATGGGTGTAGACCCTGAAGTCAGCTTTTCATTTTTATTACTGTTATAACCGTAGAATTGTGGTTTGGTGTGTACCGCTTTCAGCTCAACCTTTATTTCATTGGCACTGCTTCCGTACGTAAGGGTAATAGGCTTATTCTGAGCCGGCAGTTTTCCGAAATGTAAAACTTCACCATCGTAGTAGAATTGTTCACCATACGCTTCAGCCATTCTTGCCAGATAGTTATAATGGGTTTCATCATACTGGCTGCTATAGATGATCTGAGAAAAATTATTGGCATCTACCCTGATATCAAAACGGCTTTTATCAATCCCCTGTTTGATCACTTCTTCTGCAATAATTCCGATATTAACCGGCTGGCTTCCTCCAAAACTCTGGATATGCGGTGCTCCGTCAAGAAGGATGGTCGGACTGTAACCTGTAAGTACAATATTTCCCAGACTCATATGCTCCTGACTGAATCCTACTCCGGTAATCACTCCCACAAAAGTTCGTTCCGGACTGTTATCTATATCTTTATAGGAAATAACCGCCGTAAGTCTTTTTCCGAGAAATTTATTAGCTTCCTCCAGTGAGTGGGTCTGTCTGTTTCCCAGAGTATCGTGTGCCAGTGTCAGTGTAAATTCGTGATGTCGTCTGGTACTTTGTTTAAGCTTGAAATGCTTGTAGTACTTGATAATTTTCCCTTCTATGACAAGAGAAAGCTTTACCAGACGGTTGATACCTGTGTGATGGTTTTCGGAAATACCATCTGCATTCTGCGTCGGACGAAAAGACGCCGCTTGTGAGTTTCCAGGTGTATTTGACATATTTTTAGTGATTTGATTTGTTTTTTAAACGATTATTCAACAGAAAGAGAGTTTAAAAATTAAAAACAAAAATCCTGCAGAATATAGTCCTAGGTAAAAAAAGACCGTCTTGTAAGGACAGTCTTTTATTTCTGGCTCATGAAAGACTTAGCTCATCGGCCAAAGTCCGTCATAAGATGAGTTTCCATATGTGATGCTTTCAGCACTTACTACAAAGCTGATCAGCATATTATTGCTATCAATGGCATCAAAGTCTACTTCATGCTGGATAACATATCCGTTTTCCCATTTCAGAGAGATCAATGTTCCTTCTTCGTGAGATTTATTAAAGTTGATTTCCCCGCTAGTCGGTTTGTATTTACTGTTTAATAAACTTTCTAAAACATCAGATTTTTCTGTTGCTTCAATTGTTACTTTGATCAATGCGTTTGACGGGTCAGAGGCTACACGTCCTGAAACATCTGTAGATCTTGACACACTATAGTTAAGCTTTAACAACTTCTGACCTTCACCTCCATTGAATTTTAAGATTCCTCTTGAATTTCCTGCCATATTCTTAAATTTTAATCATTAACGAGATCCCTGCTATAGGATTTATATAACAAAGATAAAGTTCATGTTCTAATTTAAAAAGTTTTTAAGGCACTGTTTCATAAATTGTAGTAGTTCTACGACATTTTAAAATTCTACACAACAAAATAATACAGGAATTTTAATCTAATAAATTATATTTTTTATTAAAATTTTTCTACATAACACCAAAGAAAATCAAAACACAAAATCAGCTAAGAATCAAACAATTACTGTTGATTCTAATAATTAACAGTGTTTATACATATACCCGATTACCATAATAATCAGGTTAACGACCACCATACTCATTAAAATTTTACTGTATTTTCTTTTTTTATCGATAAAACTTACCCCAAGGATCAAAAAGAATAACAATAAAGTGTATACAGCCGGATACATTTCAAACGCTTCTGAAAACTTTCCTTCAAACACCAATAGGATTGCTCTCTGAGCACCACATCCCAGACATTCTACCCCAAGGAATTTTTTACTGGGGCAGGTAAGCATGAAATCATCAATGTTCATTTCTGTGGTTTTCAGATTATGGGGGTAACTAAGAAGAGATTTTGGCTCTGGTATACTGATGCGGGAAAAAGCAGTCTTCTTTCATTTCAAAAGATCCCTGAACAGCAATATAAGGATTTCTCAGAATCTCCCTTGCTACAAAGATAAGATCAGCATCCCCTTTCTGAAGGATTTCTTCGGCTTGTTCTACCCTGGTAATCAATCCTACCGCTCCTGTCTTCACTTCAGCCTCATTTCTCACCTGCGAAGAAAAAGGGACCTGATAACCATCGAAAACCGGGATTTTAGCTCCATGAATATTTCCACCGCTGGATACATCTACAAGGTCTACGGAATGCTCTTTTAAAATTTTTGCCAGCGCTATACTACTCTGAATATCCCAGCCATTCTCAGCATATTCCGTTCCTGAAATTCTGACGAAAAGGGCAGTATTTTCGTCCAGTTCTTCGTTAACAGCATCTACAATTTCAATCAGAAATCTGATTCTGTTTTCAAAACTGCCTCCATATTCATCCGTTCGGATATTGGAAAGCGGCGACAGAAACTGATGGACCAGATATCCGTGAGCGCCGTGAATTTCGATGACATCAAAACCTGCTTTTACAGCTCTTCGGGCAGCTTTTTTAAAATTCTGAATAATTTCCTTTACCTCATCTGTACTCAGTACATGCGGAATTCTTTCCGTAGGGTGATAAGGAATAGGGCTTGGTGCCACCGTTTCCCAACCTTCTTCCACAGGAATCTGTATATTATTCCATGTTGATCCTTTTCTTCCGGCATGAGCCAGCTGAATTCCTATTTTACTTTCTGAATTTTTGTGTACAAAATCAACAATTCTCTGTAATTTGTCCGCCTGTTCATCATTCCAGATTCCCATGCAGTGATTGGTGATTCTTCCTTTGGGTTCTACTCCTGTCGCTTCTACCATCAAAAGACCTGTACCGCCCTGCGATCTGCTTCCGTAGTGTACAAAATGGAAATCGTTAGCTTCTCCGTTTTCACATGAATACATACACATGGGTGACATTACCCATCTGTTTTTCAACTCTATATTTCTGAATTTTATCGGTGTGTATAACATTTTTAACCATTAAAAAATTGAACTTTTCAGGGGAAGAATAAATATTGCCCACTTCATTAAAAAGAACTAATTTTACCCCCCTTTTTTAGTTGACAATATATGAAAAAAGACATACAGATCGGTTACGAATATTTTAAAAATAGCAGTGAGCTGAGCGATATAGAAAAACAATTATTTGAAAGAGCCAAAGAAGCTCGTGAGAATGCTTATGCACCTTATTCTCAATTTTTGGTAGGATGTTCCGTATTACTGGAAAACGGAGAAATCTATTCCGGGAACAATCAGGAGAATGCAGCCTACCCATCCGGACTCTGTGCCGAAAGGACTACTCTTTTTTGGGTAGCAGCCAATTTTCCGGATGTGAAAATAAAAAAGATTTTCGTTGTGGGCGGACCGAAAGAATTCCATGAGAAAAACCCTCCAATTCCCCCTTGTGGAGCATGCCGTCAGAGTCTGATTGAATATGAGACCAAGCAGAATGAAAATATCGACCTTTATTTTTCGAGTATGAATGAAGAGGTTGTAAAAGTGCATGCAGTGAAGGATCTTCTTCCTTTCTATTTTGATTCTACGTTTTTGTAACCAGGTGAAACCTGATTTTTAGCTACCTGCCCAGGTTTGAAACTCTGACAGGCTGTGAAGCAAAAAGTTCACATCGGCTCGTCCTGAATAAACGTTACAGTGAAATAAAATAAGAAACCTAACAGGTTTTGAAAACCTGTTAGGTTTGTATGATAAGAATAAAGATTTGAATACTATAGAGTAAGGATCAGCATAAAAAAGGCTGTTTCCTATATTGGGACAACCTTTTTTTTTTATTCTTCTTCAGATTCCACATCATCATCTTCGTCTTCGTACTGCTCCAGATAATAGGTGAAACTAAAATCTTCCACTTCTTCTTCCGCATCTTCCAGCGTGGTCAGCAGGTCTTCAAAAATCTCCAGCTGATCTACAGTCATGTTGACGAATTCCAAATGGAGCGGCATTTCCATATCTCCGGTGATCGTATCAAAAAGTGCATCAAGATTATCACCAAACTGCTCAGGAAGCTGAATTTTCTCCTTTAGCTGGGCGTAAAAATCTTCATAGTCACCTATGTCCGTAAAATCTATATATACTGTCTTCATATTGAATTAAATTTCCAATTTTTATTGATTAAAAAAGTTTTGCATTTTTTGCAAAAATCCGTTTCTTCATTGGTAGGATTCTTACCTTCTGCATCTCTCATAAAACACATTTTTTCCGGGCAATGTGGCAGCCCTTGTGTATGGCCCAACTCATGAATGGCTATTTTGTAAAACTGCTCATCCCGGTTTTCTTTACTCAGTCTGAAACTTGAAGCCACGCAAGCTTTTCCTGGTCTATAGCCCAACCCCATGATTCCAAAGTCTCTGATCTTTCCTCTGGTAGCACTGATATCCTTCGCTGTCAGACCAATTGTGACAAAACCTTCTTTTGTTTCTTTATTCAAAAACTTAATGATTGAATCGGCTCTATATCGGTTTCTCTCTTTATAATAAGTATTTTCAGGAAATTCTATCGCATCCAGAACTTTAACATTCGGGTATATATTTCTTATTCCTTCAGCTACTTTTGCTACAGTTTCCGGTTTAATATCTTTAAATGGCTGTATGAGTATTGTTACGGCTGGTTTTGCTGCTTTTTCCGCTATCATATCTTTCTTTTCTGAACATGAGTAGGTCAGAATCAAAAGAATAATAAAGTAAAAAAGTCTATAATTTTTCAAAATTAAGATTTATAATAATTACAATGTAAATTATACATTAGTCATTGCTTTTCAAAACTTTTATAATGGTTTTTGGTAAGATATACGTCACCATTTTGAGTGTAGATGATACGGTCAGCATTTCTTCCACCACAATGATAGTTTACATCTGCTTCAAAGTATCGTTCTCCATCCGGCAAACGTCCTTCTCTGTTTCCGAAGTGATCTCCACCAATTGCTTTTCCGGGAAGTACATCACAAAGATTTCCTTTAAAGGGGTTCCAGCCTTGTTTCCTTGCTTCATTTTTAGTGATATAATAATCCGGAAGCTTATGATTTTGCTTTACATAGCTGATTACCGTTTTCTCCTCTGTAAGCTGATCTATAGAAACCTGACCAGATGAATTTTCGTTACCAGAACTTCCATCGGAAGAAGTACTTCCGTAACTCACTGTTTCTTTTTTTACAGAATCTGACCGATCTTTCTTATCTTCAATAAAGTTTCTGTAGACATACATTACAGACATTCCGAAAAGAAGTCCCAGACATATAAAAAATACAGATCTTATTTTTCCGTTCATAACTATTATTTACTATATGATGTATTAGTCAGCTTACCAATGAATAGTATTGTTATGCTCTCCATTCTTCAGGAATATCACAAACCGGGATAGGATCCATCTTATGTCTGGCTGCTTTATGCATTCTGTCGAAGATCAGGAACACTTCCTTATCTCTCCCTTCGTAATCTTCAGCCGTTTTCGTTCCGTATTCTTTCTGGATTTTTTCCAGTTCCGGATAACTTGCACCAATCTGTTGTTCATCTGTTCTTTCCGTATCCCAAAGTCCATCGGTAGGAATAGCCTCCTGAATGCTTTTGATAAGATTTAATCCTTTAGCAAGTTCATATACTTCAGTTTTATAAAGATCTGCAATAGGTGAAACATCTACCCCGCCATCTCCATATTTCGTATAAAATCCAATTCCGAAATCTTCTACTTTGTTTCCTGTTCCACAAACAAGAAGCCCGTTCAGCTGTCCGTAATAATAAAGTGTAAGCATTCTGAGACGTGCTCTTGTGTTGGCAAAAGTCAAATTCTCATTCGGATACACCTCATCATTTACATGGAAGGTTTTATAGATCTCTTCAAAGGCCGGGGTCAGATTTACAGATATTGTTTCTACATTGGGAAATCTGGATTTAAGATCATTCATATGATCCTGTGCACGATCTACCTGATCAGCTTTCTGGCGGATCGGCATTCCGATCAGTAATGTTTTCATGCCTGTCATTGCTGCTAAAGTAGAAACTACTCCGGAATCTACTCCTCCGGAAACTCCGATTACATATCCGTTTACTTTAGCATTTGTAGCATAATCCTTTAACCAGCTTACAATATGATCTATTACTTTTTGTGTCTGCATTGTTTATATTTTTTAGTCTATTCCAAATTCATGAGGGTATTTTACCACTCCTTTTTTATCTTTTAATCCGTCTTTTACCAATTCTACAGCCATTCCGTTTTCTTCCGGAACATCAAATGGAAAAGAAATTCCAAAATTACTTGTTTTTTTGTAACCAAAGCGCGGATAATATTTTTCGTGTCCGATAAGGATTACAGATTCATATCCCAATTCTTTGGCAATTCGATGTCCTTCCAGAATCAGTTTCGTTCCGATTCCCTGATTCTGGAACTCAGGTTTTACGGAAACAGGTGCCAGTGCAAGGGAATCAAACGATTTTTCTTCATTGACAATTTTAATTTTAGTAAACAGAATATGTCCGACAATTACCCCGTTTTTATCTTCGCCCACCAATGATAATTCCGGGATGAAAGCTTCTGAACGTCTTAGTTTTTCTACCAGAAACTGTTCCTGATGATCACTGTATTCCATTTCTCTGAAAGCTTCCTCCGTCAGCTGAAAGACCTTTTGATGATCTTCTTTTTCTTCTTTTCGTATTGTTATCATTTTTTACCGTAATTTTCACGCTTTAGTTCGTACCAAAAGCAAATGCCATCAGGTTCTTCAAATTCGCTGGTCTTTTCAAATCCTAATTTTCTTAGAATATGATTGGAAGCATCATGTTCAGAATGGGCATAGGCATAAATGACTTCCGCATTCAGGTCATTAAAACCATAATCCAGAGAAGCTATTCCGGATTCCACAGCATATCCTTTTCCCCATGATTCCGGCAGAAAACGATATCCCAGTTCCAGCACATTTTTATAGCCATTGGTTTCATGGGTAAGCAGTTTCAATCCGCTCCATCCTATCAGAAGTCCGCTCTCTTTTTCTACCACTCCAAGCCTTCCTACTCCATTCTCCTCATACTGTTTCTGAATCATGCTGATGACCTTTTTTGATTCATTGATATCCGTCAAAACCGGTACACCAATGTATTTCATAACTTCAGGATTGGAATCCAGCAAAAATATACGTTCAAAATCTTCGTCTTCGAGTTTTCTTAAAATCAGTCGTTCTGTTTCTATCATCATAATTATTAGTTTATTCTTCAGCTCCAAAAATGGTTACGTTAGTTTTAGCACCCTTCTTTATATCTGTTTCTCTTATCTTATTTCCCATGATATTAAGGGTTTGTAAAGCCGGGTTGCCGGAAATATCAATTTTCTGAAGCTTGTTATGTTCTACATTCAGCTTTCTTAATACTTTAAACTGAAGCAGATTTATTGTTTTTAATTGATTTAAAGATAATGTTAATTGATCAATTTTTGGAATCTCCATCAGCAAAATACTTTCCAACAAATTATTATCGAGATATAATGAACTTAAATTTTTAAGATTTTCGGCTTTGAATGAAGAAATCCTGCATCCTGTACATGAAAATAATTCAAGCTGAGACAGATTGTTTACGGCAATATCAGGGATTACATTATCGTCCAGAATAACCATTTTCACGTTTTTAAAAAGTGACAGATCTTCTGCTGAGGTAATTCCTTTCTGAACCAGGAACAGATTGGTAACCCTACCTGCTTCCGGAGATTCAAGTATTCCGTTTTTATTCAGATCAAAATTTTCCAGCACTGCTTTTTCAAAGTTTTTATCTTTAAATTCAAGGTTTTGTCCGCAGAAAAAAGAAAGCCCGGAAATAAGGCAACCCGCTGTAAATATTTTAATTTTCATCATGAATTGTGTATTTAATCCTTATTTTTGTAAACTTAAATTCCATGTAAAAATAATGAAGATTTTTAGATATATTGCGCTTTCTTCCGTTTTAGCTGCCGGGCTTGTTTCCTGCAAAAAAGAACCTGAAAATCAATGGAAGGTCGAAGTCAAACAAACTGCCGAAAAAGTTGACATTACAGATATTTCCAAAGAATTCTATAATCAGAACATTCCATTGGATCAGTTTAAAGCTCAATTCCCATGGTTCCAGGGAAGTGTTTCTGATGCTGATTTCGAAAAAAGAAGAGCAGATGCTGAGGAGATAAAAATCTACAAGGAAGCTATCGGGAAAATAGATCAGGCAAAGCTGCAAAATGAGCTTCAGAGCTTGTTTTCTCATATCAAATATTACTTTCCTCAATTTAAAAATCCAAAAGTATATCTGTTCTCATCTGCTCTACAGATGGTGCAGGACCCTATATTTTATGATGAAAAAGGCAATCTGTTATTCATAGATATAACTGGTTTTATGGGTGATGGGAATCCTAATTACAAAGGACTGGAGTTGTATTTCCAAAAATCAATGAATCCGCAGAATATTGTTCCTAAAGTATCACAGTTGTTTGCAGAAAATATTGTAACGGAATCTCCTGATCATCAGAAATTCATTGATCAGATGATTCTGAACGGAAAAGTAATGATTCTTCAGGATGCTTTTCTTCCGGATACTCCCGATTATTTGAAAATGAATTATACTCAAAAGCAGTATGAATGGGCAACCAGTAATGAGGCGAATATCTGGAATTATTTTGTAGAAAGTAATCTGATCTTTGGCGATGATCCGAGACTGGGAGAACGTTTTATTTCCCCAGGCCCATTCTCGAAGTTTTATACAGAAATTGACAATGAATCTTCACCACAAATCGGGATTTTTACAGGCTGGCAGATCTGTAAAGCATACTTTAAAGAAAAGCCTGAAACAAAGTTAACAGAGTTCCTGAAAATGGATGCTACCACAATTTTTAATCAATCCGGTTATAAACCGAAACTTAAATAACAGAAATTTTAGAATTTAGAAAAAATAGAAAAATGAGAAAGACTCAGATTACGATAGATGTAGAGCTTGATGAAAATCACGTACCGGAAAATATTACATGGAACGCTCAGGATGGCGGTATTGAAAAACAAGATACCAAAGCAACCATGATTTCCGTATGGGATGATAAAACAAGAGAAGCGTTAAGAATTGATCTTTGGACCAAAGAAATGCCTGTAGACCAGATGAAGATGTTTATCCACCAGATTTTAATATCTTTAGGAAATACGTATCAGAGAGCAACCGGAGAAGAAGATGTAGCACAATGGATGGAGGAAATTGCAGAAGAATTTGCGGTAAAATCTGCTATTAAGTAAAAAAATATAATTGCAGTAAGCTGAAGGCAGTAAGCGGTAAGCTTTTTGTATTCAGCTAGAGCAAATTTTAATAAACAATCCGCTTAAGCAATATATTTTATTGTTTAATGCTAAGCCTAAAGCAAAAAATTATGAATTTTAATACAAAAGTAATTCACGGAGGGCAGCACCACGAGTCTGCAACAGGTTCTGTAAATGTACCTGTATTTTTAACCTCTACGTTTGCACAGAAGAGCCCGGGAGTACACTCCGGATATGAATATTCAAGAGCTGCCAACCCTACAAGACAGGCATTGGAAGATTCTTTGGCAAGCATTGAAAACGGAGCGAGAGGTCTGGCTTTCGGTTCCGGTCTTGCAGCCATCGACTGTGTTTTGAAATTATTAAACCCAGGTGATGAAGTGATTGCTGTAGATGACCTTTACGGAGGAACTTACAGAATGTTCACGAGACTTTTCGAAAAATATCAGCTGAAATTCACATTCGTAAATTTTGACGATGTTTCTAAAATTGCTGATGTCATTACTGATAAAACAAAACTGATCTGGGTAGAAACTCCTACGAACCCTTTGATGAAATTAGTAGATATCAAAGCAGTAGTAGAAGTTGCAAAAGGGAAAGATATTCTGGTGGCAGTAGACAATACTTTTGCTACGCCTTATATCCAGAGACCTATTGATTTGGGAGCTGACATTGTAATGCACTCCGCAACGAAATATTTAGGAGGTCATTCTGATGTAATTGCAGGAGCTCTTATTGCTAAAGATGCCGAACTGGGAGAAAAACTTCACTTTATTCAGTTTGCAAGTGGTGGTATTTTAGGTCCTCACGATTCTTATCTTGTATTGAGAGGAATTAAAACACTTGCCTTAAGAATGCAGAGACATTCGGACAATGGTCTTGCTGTAGCGAAGTACCTTGAGACACATCCAGCTGTGGATAAGGTAATTTATCCGGGATTGGAATCTCACCCACAGTATGAACTGGCAAAATCCCAGATGAAGGAATCAGGGGGAATGGTTTCATTCACTTTTAAATCCGGTAAGAAAGAAGATGCTATCAAATTCTTAGAAAAAGTAAGAGTATTTACCCTTGCGGAATCTTTAGGAGGCGTAGAATCTTTGGCTAACCATCCTGCGTTGATGACTCACGCTTCAATCCCGGCAGAAAAACGTGCTGAATTGGGAATCACGGACGACCTTGTACGTTTAAGCGTAGGTATTGAAGATGCAGAAGATCTTATTGCAGATCTTGAGAAAGCTTTTTCTTAACATACAATACATTAAATGGGAAGGGTTTTGATAATCCTTCTCATTTATTATAACACCAACTGATATTATGAAAAACTCAAGGAAAGCAACTGTTTCCGACTTACCACAACTCGCAGAATTATTTGATCAGTACAGGATATTTTATCACAAAGAATCAGATATTCCTGCTGCCACAACCTTTCTTCAGGACAGACTTGAAAACAAAGATTCCGAAATTTTTGTTACGGAAGAAAATGGTAACCTGACAGGTTTTGTACAGCTATATCCTATATTTTCATCTACAAGAATGCAGCGTTACTGGCTGCTGAACGACCTGTACGTAAATGAAAGCCACAGAGGAAAAGGATACTCTAAAAAACTGATTGAAGAATCTAAAGAACACTGCCGTTCCTCAAAAGCATGCGGCATTCTTTTAGAAACAGGAAAAAGCAATGATATTGGAAACCAATTGTATCCAGCTTGCGGTTTTGAGCTTTATGACTCTGTAAATTTCTACGAGTGGACGAATCATGAGTAATGAGTAATGAGTAATTGATACATTACACTCACCATCCCCAATCTTAAAACCCCGAATCCCTAAAACCCGTAACCCAAACAAAAAATAATATGACCGACTTTCAAAAATACATCCAAAGATATTTAGATCAGATTCCATCAGGAAACTGGATCAATGAACTGCAGATATCAGCAGACAAAACCATCGGAATTTATTCCAACCTTACCGAAGAACAATCTAATTTTGCTTATGCAGAAGGAAAATGGACTTTAAAAGAACTTCTACTCCATTTATCTGATACAGAAAGAGTCTTCCAATACAGAATATTAGCTTTTGCGAGAGGAGAAAAAAACAATCTTCCCGGATTTGATGAAAATGAATATGCAGAAAATTCTTTTGCAGGTGAAAGAACCCTTGAATCTCTTCTGGAAGAATACAAACTGGTGAGAAAGTCTTCACAGATTTTATTAGAAACTCTTCAACCTTCAGCTTTACAAAACACAGGAACAGCCAATGGCCATGAAATTTCTGTAGAAACTATCGGAAAACTGATTATAGGCCACAATTATCACCACCTGAATATTATTGAGGAAAGGTATTTACCGAAATTGGGATGGATGTAAGAAAACGAATTCCCCTTGCCAGCCTGTTAATTTTCATAATTTCTTTTTGTTTTACAGCTTTTAAAGTTGAAGATATGGGAGAGATTAAAGATTATAAATCATTTGAAACTTTTCTTATAGGTCCGATTAGCTTTTTAGGCGGGGGCCTATTTGAATTTCTGGTATGGACAGCTAATATTTGGTTCTTTATTGCAGTGGTATTCTGTTATAAAAAATATTTTTTAATTTCTATGATATTGGCTGCAATAGCTTTTTTAATTGCAGGAACATTTTTTTTCTGGAAGGAAATTCTGGCTGCAGAAAATGGAAGAATGGGAAGAATATACAGCTTGGAAACAGGTTATTTTTTGTGGATAGCTTCTATTGCATTTTTAATAGCTGGCTCATTATATTTATCCATAAAATCTAAATTTATCAATCATAAATTCTCATCCTGATGTTCAATGAGATCTCTAAAAAATTTAAAAATTACTGAAAGTATTCAAACTGAAAAATTAGTTTTTGAAGAAAGTTCATACGATAAGTTTGATACGATCTCGATCTATTTTGGATTTTCTGCATTGGCAGGAGCTTCTCTGCTGTTATTAAAAGAAGTAGAATTTTCTTTTAATAACAGCTTCGGGTGTGCAATTCTTATAAGTTTATTCATCTGTAGCGTATATGTCCTGTATTGTAAATACACCGAAAAACATTTGAAAGAAATTAAGTTTGAAATTCCTAAAGAAGAAGCTAAAAGCAGAATCATTGAGTATGGAAAAAAACATCATCATAGAATTTCAAAGATTTCCGGGAATCTGATTTTCCTTAATGAACCGACAGATCTCTACAGTTTGGGTAAAGATTATGAACAGACAACCATTGTATTTTTTAAAAACAATGCGATTCTTTATACTTTAATTAAAGAAGGTTCAAGATCAAATTTCCCTGTCTTGATTTCACAACATCTTACCAAAAAAGATTTCAAAAAAATACTACATCCTGATTATATTGAGCCTATTAAGCGGACAACTTATTTTAATTCATTTTTTCATGGATTATAATCTTTGCATCTTGTCATAATAATCAAGTTGACAAACCACATTTACATCCCATTTTTTTGCCTGAAATTCTTATATTTTCTACCTTTATCCATTCTTTGAATTCACTACAATTATGGAACATATTATCGAAATATTAAAATCCGGCGGAACAATTCTTTACCCTACTGATACTATCTGGGGAATTGGTTGTGATGCCACTAATATAGAAGCGGTCAATAAGATTTTTGACATTAAAAAGCGCGAAAAAAACAAATCCATGATCATCCTTGTAGAGTCTGAAAAAAGACTTCAGGACCTTGTAGATGTTCCTGAGATGGCATGGGAAATTATTGATCTTAGTGAGAAGCCGGTAACCATTGTTTATGAAAACCCAAGAGGCTTACCTAAAGAACTTCTTGCTGAGGATGGAAGTATCGGAATTCGTCTTGTAAAAAATGATTTCTGTAAAAAACTGATAACAAAGCTGAACAGACCTCTGGTATCTACCTCTGCCAATTTCAGCGGTGAAAAAAGTCCATTGAAATTCTCTGATATTTCTGAGGAAATGATCAGCCTTGTAGATTATGCAGTGGAAGAAGACAGAGAAAAAGTTTCAAAATACTCAGGTTCTTCGGTGATCAAAATATGGAATGACAACAGAATAAAAGTTCTTCGGGAATAAGAGTTATGAACTTTTATGTTTACTTTTTAGAGTCTTGTCAGTTCATATCGGCAGGATTTCTTTTTTTAATTCTATCTTTGCAAACTCAACTCATAAACTATTTGCTATGAATCATCACGAATTTGCCCAAATGTGGATCAATGCGTGGAATTCTCATGATCTGGAGGATATACTTTCCCACTATTCAGATGATATTGAGATTACAACTCCTATGATTGCACTGGCTACAGGCGATAAAGAAAGTTCTTTAAAAGGAAAAGAAGCTGTTCGTGAATATTGGAGAAAGGCATTGGATAAATTTCCGGACCTCCATTTTGATCTGATCCATTCCACGACAGGAGTAGATTCGGTAGCATTATTTTATAAGTCGATTATGGATAAACATGCCGTTGAAGTCATGTTTTTTAATGAAGAGGGAAAAATTAGTAGAATGTATGCTCATTATGATTAATGGGTAACATACGTAGAAATTGTCACTATTATCAACGATGAAAATTAATCTTAATCAAAATAAGAATTTAAAACTATTTAAAATCATTTCTGAAGCAGCAGAAAGGAATAACCAGTCCGTATACATTGTGGGTGGTTATGTGCGAGATCTGCTGATGAACAGAAAAGCATCTACCGATATAGATTTTGTAACGGAACAAAGCGGTATCGAGCTTGCTCAGAATGTAGCTCAGGATATAGATCCGAAATTGAAGGTTTCCGTATTCAAAACTTACGGAACGGCTATGATCAAGTATAAAGAACTTGAACTTGAGTTTGTGGGAGCAAGAAAGGAAAGCTACACAGAAAACAGCCGGAAGCCGGAAGTGGAAGGCGGAAGTCTTGAAGATGACCAGAAAAGAAGAGATTTTACCATCAATGCGATGGCTATTTCTTTAAATAAAAATAATTTCGGAGAATTGATTGATCCTTTTAATGGGATTGATGATCTTGAAAAAGAAATTTTAAGAACTCCTCTGGAACCTGCGCAAACCTATTCTGATGATCCGTTAAGGATGATGAGAGCAGTGCGTTTTGCTTCCACTTTAAATTTTAAAATTGAGGAAAACTCTCTGAAAGCGATCCAACAGGAAGCAGAAAGAATCAGGATTGTTTCCATGGAAAGAATCATGGTAGAGTTTAACAAAATCATGATGTCTGAAAAACCGTCTATCGGATTGAGACTGATGGAACAAACCGGTCTTATGAAGCTGATTATTCCTGAACTGATCGAACTGAAGGGCGTGGAAGAAGTGGAAGGACAAACTCACAAAGATAATTTTTATCATACGCTGGAAGTAGTGGATAATATTTCGGTGAATACCGATAATCTTTGGCTTCGCTGGTCTGCCCTTCTTCATGACATTGGAAAAGCTCCGACGAAAAAGTTTGTAGAAGGAACAGGATGGACGTTTCACGGACATGAATTTTTGGGTTCAAAAATGGTAAAAACACTTTTTCAGAGATTGAAATTACCTTTGGGAAGTGATATGAAATATGTTCAGAAGATGGTCAAGCTTTCATCAAGACCTATTGCACTGATTACGGATGATGCTTCAGATTCTGCATTAAGAAGACTTTTATTTGATGCCGGAGAAGATCTGGAAGATCTTTTCACCCTTTGCAAGGCAGATATTACCACTAAAAATTCTAAAAAACAGGAGAAATTCAAAAGAAACTTTGAATATGTAGCGGTCAAGATCAAGGAAGTGGAAGAAAAAGATCAGGTAAGAAACTTCCAGCCGCCTATCACCGGAGAAGAAATTATGGAAATGTTTAATCTTAAGCCGGGCCGTGAAATTGGTATCCTGAAAGAGAAAGTGAAAGAAGCTATTCTTGAAGGTGAAATTCCCAATGAAAAAGAAGAAGCGACGAAGTTTGTCATTGCTGAAGCTGAGAAACTGGGATTAACCTTATAATTCAATTTAGAAAAATATTAAAAATTCCGGCGGGATGTTCCATCCCGCCGGAATTTTTTCTTAAGGAAACAAAGCCGGCCGGTTTCGAAGAAACCGGCCGGAAAAAAACACAAATGATGAAAAAATAAAAAATTATTTTTAGAAGTAATAATTATTGCGGGTTAAGGAAAGTTCCGTTAGCACCAAGACCACCTGTTTTAAGGGAGGTAAGCTTGGTACCCGTAGTTGCTGAATATACAGTCATTTCACTTTCCTGAGTGAATTGTTTAACATCTGATGCAAAAATTCTACCATCAATAACATTAAATCCATAAAGCGTAAAATAAGGACCACCATCTGCAGCTGTTAATAGCGGGCTTGCAGGAACTGTTGGTGTAGCTAAACTTGTTGTATACACTTTATTGGCAGAACTGAAATAGATTTTATCATTATCAATCTGAAGATTGGTAGCACTTGGAATTCCTGTCAATGTAACTACTGGTGTCATAGCCCCTGTGCCGGAGATTTTATAGATATAAGAATCAGTAGCTGTAGAAGAAATTGTATATACATTGGATTTGTATGAAATAGTACTGTTGATCTTACCATTCGGAACAGTAAGTTCAGTTTTACTGTCATTAGAAGTATTGATATAAGTAATCATATTTCCATATCCTGAAGTAGCATTCTGTACAAAAATATTTCCACCTGCTTCTACTGCTTTATCAGCTCCGCCTGTCATCGTGATTTTGCTTACAAACGAATAGTCGGAAGCCTTATATTTTGTTACACTTGTTGCATTCGTAGAGAAGTTTAGGTTGGCAACATAGATAAAGTCATTAGCAAAAGCAATTCCTCTCGGGTTATCAATCTGATTGGTGATTACTCCTAATTTCTTAAATGTATAACGGTCTACTACAACAATTTTGTTTGAGTTATTGATCACAAGATAAGCCTTATTTCCATTAAGACCAATGGTCTGAAGAACGTCACCCAGAATTTCTTTATTGTTATTGTACCCATATATGTCATCCTGCTTTAAGCTTAAATCTCTTGTCAGGAATGTTACTTTAGCACCCTGGCTGTTAAAATTCCCTTCATTAGAGATAAAATATCCGTTCTGGTAAGTGATCGGAGAAATTTCAAACTCGGCAGAGTCACTTGTACATGAAGACATATTAAACAATAGTACAACTGCAAATAAGACAGTTAAAAGTTTAGTTATTTTCATAATTTATTCAATTTTAATTTATTAAAAATTTATTGCTGCATACACACTATAGTTTCTTTTTGGTAAAGGATAGAAGGAAACGGTTTTATAGTAGGTATTGGTTAGATTATTCACTTTAAACCCTAAGGTATATTTTTTTGCTAAGGTGGCAGAAACTCCCATATTTAAAAGAAAATAAGGATCTATAGCTTCTGATCTCTTTTCATCACTTGTGGTATAAGTAACACCGTTCAGCTGTCCCTGTGCATAAAACCTGAAAAAACCATATTCGTAATCTATACCGGCATTTCCCCTGTGCATGGGAACGTAAGGTCTCTGCATCTTCGTTTCTTTATCGATAGCTTTTGCATAATAGTACGCTGCATTGGCTGTGAATTTATGATTTCCCCACTGCTTGCTGAAAGACAACTGAGATTCCAGCCCGTAAGATTCGGATTTATTGACATTGTATGCCTGCCAGTATCCCATAGCCGTTGGAAGCCATACAATAAGATCTGTGATATTCATATAATAGGGAGACAGAGTAAGTTTGAAATCTCCCGCTTTGAACTCATTGGTCATATCCACCTGAGTAGAGGTTTCCGGTCTCAGATCTTTATTTCCTCCCGGTTCATAATAAATATCATTAAATGAAGGATATCTGAAGTTTTTGGATACGTTAATACTCAGATCATACCATTTTGCGGCGTTCCATTTTCCGGAGAATGAATACATAAAGGGAGACTTTACATCTTCTACAAAATCTTTTTTGAACCCTCCTTCAAAACGCAGGTCTTTTGTCGCAAAATACCGCAATAATCCTGAAACAGAACCTATATTCCTGCTGACATTGGATATTCCGCTCTCGTACCCTTCGCCTTTATTAAGCTGAAATTCTCCGATGATATTAAAATTCCATTTTGAGTTCAGGAAATAATTAAAATCATTTTTAAAGATATAATTTTTCCCGGTTCCTCCACTGGATTTAGGCTGGTTTAGCGAACCGAAATACTGAAAATTCTCTTCCGTGTAGGCTGCTTTAAGGGAATTGCTGAACTTCGCTTTGTTCCAGTCCCACGAAAGAAGACTTCTTACGCTTTGAGTTGTATATTTTGTTTTTGTTCCCGTTTCCTCATACACAGGATAATGCTGTGAAGAATCAAAAAACTGGCTTTGCCACGAAACCTTATGATCGTTTGTAATTTTATAGGATGCTCCTATATTGAATGTCGTATTGTAATAATTCCCGTTTCTGTTGATGTAATTCAGATCGCTTACCTTGTAATCATTTTCACTTACAGAATAATTTCCGGAGGCTTTAAAACTGAACTTATCATTGCTGTAAGAACCTTTTATAAAGTTATTATAAGTATTAAAAGAAGCCACTTCAGAAAATAAAGAACCATGAAAACCTTTATTAAAATCAAGGGTATTATTCAGGTGAATACTTCCCCCGATAGCACCACTTCCGTACACCACGCTTCCTCCACCGGCTTTGATACCGATCTGATCATAGCCGAACAAAGCAATATTGTTGATATCTCCCTGCCCTAAAAAATTAGAATTGATATTAATTCCGTTCCATACGAATGCGGTCTGCTGGGCGGTAGTTCCTCTGAAAGAAGGTGAAGACACGGCTCCGCGGCCATTTTCTTTAATAAAAACCTGCGACTGAAACCTCAGAAGCTCCGAAAGATTACTGGAGTTTTTTTCAGCATCTTCTGCTGTAATTGTTTTTACGGGATGAAAAAGTTTCACCCTGTTCATCTGGTTATCGAAGACATAAATAGTGTCAATGGCTTTCTCTTGTCCAAAAAGAAAACATCCATAAGATGAAAAAAGCAGTACTAAAGATCTTTTTATATCCATACTTTTTTACTTTTCCTCCGAAAGCAATATGTTTTTTAATTATAATCCTGGCAGGTCTCCTGACTTTCGCATTCTGCTCCTTCCCGTTTTTACACAGTGGCGTTTTGCAGAAACTTGTGTTGCGATTTACAGTTGCGGGGACAGTCCGGGAGTTACACCCGATTCCCTTTTCATTCCAAAATACTGGAAACCAAAATTTTTGCAAAGATAGTTTTTTATATGTATTCGCCAAAAATCAGACTTTTCTATACAAAACATGCTATCCTTTTGTTATATACACAAAAAAGAACGGCCGCTTTCAATATTGAAAACAGCCATTCATCCCACTACTTTACTATTTATATATGTTATTTTTTAATAAATTTATAAGGCTCCTGTTGTACTCCTTTTACGGAATATTGTAAAATATAATCTCCTTTTGACAGAGATGAAACATCAATCTGTCCTTCTACAGTATCCAATGATTTTACCTTTTGTCCAGCCATATTATAAATTTCTGCTTTCTCTATTTTTCCTTTTCCTTTAAAATACAGGATGTCAGCCACTGGATTAGGATAGATACTTGTATTGTTTTTCTCTTTCACAGCATCACTCACCGATAAAAATTCAGAAGTATCCAGGTAAAAAGCAATCATCTGCCCTGAAGCATTTGTCCCTGACCCGGCAATTTTCTTTCCGTCCTGTGAAATCGCAAGAGGAAGTCCCATTGTTACTCCATTAGTGGCAATTCCTAAAGATGCCGCATAATCATTCAGGTTAATTCTCCCGGCGGCAGAGGTCCAGATAAAGCCTTCTCCTGACATGGGAGGAGCCCCAAATGCTCTGTAATACCCGATCACTTTTTTCCCATCAGCAGAAATCCCGGTGGCACCTCCTTTGAAGCTGAAAGAAGCATTAGGATGCGTTATATAAGTAAGTCCGCTCACAGCATTCCATACATAAGGATTAGGATTTGCCGAACCTATTATTGTATTTCCGTCAGCAGAAATTCCTCCTGCTTCTCCTACATGATTCCCATTATTATCTGTAATAAAACTTTCCACTCCATCCTGCCATTTTGCTCCGCTTCTTGTTCCGGTTGATTCATCCTGCCAGCCTACGATCACTGTTCCTGCTGCATTGATTGCGTTTGCTCTGGAGCTGCGTCCGGGAACTATACTTCCCAGATCTACCACGCCGTTTACTTCGTCCCATTTCACAGCATGCGCATTCGCTGCGGTGAGAAAACCAAGACCAACAATAGTATTTCCATCAGTCGACATTCCCCAGGTAGAGCTTACGCTGCCATCCCATCCTGTAGGTACAAGCCCGCCTCTGTTTACCCATGTGGCCATAGCGACATCATAAGTAGATATTTCATTGAATCCTGTTGCGGCATTGGTAACGGACGACGATATTTTGGTTCCGTCATTCGAAACAATGGTTCTGCCTGCAGCCGGATATCCGTTTGTTATAGAACCTATCTGTACGAGTCCTCCTGCAGCATTCCATTTATATATACTTCCTGCACTGGTGTGCAAGCTTACTACTCCATTATCCGATACTGCGCCTACATTATAATTTCCCAAGCCGATTACAGTAAGCTGCGCTTCTGCAAAACCAAATTTCAGGAAAAGATAAGCTATCAATATTTTCATTGACATTCTGTAAAAATTTTTCATATTTTATTATATTTAGCGTTTTGAATTGGTGAAAACAATATTAATACAACATTCACTCAATTAAAAGAAATTGACTTTCATAATTCGTGAATTTTAAAAGAGTTTAATTTTTAAAACACTAATAACCAAATAGATATAAAACAATATTTTGAATATGGATTTTACCGGAATTATTCAAAAAAACACAAAAAACAATTTATCAGGACAAAAATTATTTCAAATCTTACTGTTTATTTTCTGCTTCCTTATTACCAAAGGACAGCCCGGCCCCGACTTCAATATGCTAGCAGATAAAGCATTTCTGAAATTGTATCAGAATCCCGACGAATGCATAAGTTATACCCAGGGAATTCTTGTGAGTGATCAAAATAGAGAGTACAAAATTGTACTTCAAAATATTATTTCACAAGCTTTTGCCCTGAAGGGAGACTATGTACAGTCTGTCAATATTTTTGCTCAAAAAGAAGATATTGATCAGAAAAATAACCTTTCATATTTTATGCAGGTCTTCAGTGGTTATAATCTTGCTGATCAGTATCAGAATCTGGGTTTATACAATCAGTCAAAGACAATTATTACCAATCTTTTATCCGATCAGAAACTTCCTAAAAGTAATGATCGTTCCTTAAGAATCACCACTGCAAAATTGTATCAGCTTCAGGCATTAAACTCAGGAATCAACAGAAACTATCCTGAAGCCTTACAAAATCTTGATAAAAGCAACCAATACCTTGGGAATCATAATGAAGAGAACAGAATTTTAAAAATAGAAAACAGAATTTTTCGCTCTTCTTATCTGCTGAAGCAAAATAAATCAATAGAATATAAAACACTTATAGAAAATGTGATTGCTGATCTTGAATCTCAGAAAAACCAGCCGTTTCTTTTAGGTTTGGCTTATGAGAATCTGTCCCAATACTATTTTCTGAAGCAGGATTATGCAACCTCTATTCAAAAATTGGAGGCAGGTCTTCGATTGATCGAGAATCTTCCGTTTAATAATTTAAAAATTAAAATTTACGAATCACTGTCCCGTAATTATTACGCGGTACATAATGATGCAAAATATCATCAGTACAATAAACTTTACACTGATTTAAAAACAAAAACAGATTCCGGTTTAAAAGAAGGAATACGATATCTCGTGAAGCTTGTGGAAACCAATCAGAATAAAAACATTGAATTTCAGAGGTATATGCTTTTAAGATCTTCCTCGGTTTTAATCTTCATTTTATCTTTGATAATTCTGGGCTTGCTTGCCTATTTTTTAGTCATTAGAAGTAAAAATAAAGATTTAAAAAAACAGTTTGATTTCTTTGAAAAACAGACCAGTCAAAAGACTCAGCCAGTTATTTTAAATAAAACAACTACAATAAAAGATAGTGGGACGCCCAAAATATCGAAGGAAAAAGAAGATGAAATTCTTCAAAAGCTAGAAGAATTTGAAAAATCCGATAGGTTTCTCAATAAAAACATGTCTCTGTCGCTGCTTTCTTCTCAAATGGAAATCAATACAAAGTACCTTTCCGAAATTATTAACAGTAAGGAAAAAAACTTCAATGGATACATTAATAAACTTAGAATCAATCATATTGTACAGCTATTAAGAACTGATTCTACTTTTCTTAATTATAAAGTAAGTTATCTGGCAGAATATTCAGGATTCTCATCACACAGTGCATTCACTACTGTTTTCAAATCCGTTACCGGAATGTCTCCCAATGCCTATATTCAGGAAATCAGTAAAACAAAAGCCTTATGAAATTAATTTTTAAAATAATAGTGTTGCTGGTTGCCTTTTGTAATGGTATGAAGGCACAAAAGACACCTGATAGTATCTTACTAAGAAAGGCCAAACTTGAAATTTACGACAACCCCGATAATACCATCAAAATCGGAGAACAATTATTAAAAAAATCTCGTGATATCA
Source organism: Chryseobacterium sp. X308 (assembly GCF_020733145.1). Lineage (NCBI taxonomy): Bacteria > Pseudomonadati > Bacteroidota > Flavobacteriia > Flavobacteriales > Weeksellaceae > Chryseobacterium > Chryseobacterium sp. X308. Next base: position 111,849 of record NZ_JAJFZH010000012.1, on the reverse strand, counting down.
AAACTTCCATTAATCTTTATATGCTGCTTTCAACTGCCAATATTGCTAAAAGAAATTTTGAAGAGTCTTTACAATATATTCTAAAAGCAAAAGAATTGTCTCAGAAAACCAATGATGCAAGAAGCCAGGCAGGTGTTCTCATCTCAGTGGCGATCCAATATCAGCAAATGGAACTTTTCAACAAATGCTTAGAAACACTGAATGAGGCAGAACAGTATATTGCAAAAATTCCTGAAAAAAATCCGGAGAAATATATTGAAACGGCTGCGAGCTACGCAATACGAGGAATGGTATATAAAAGTCAGTCTAATTCAGAAATTGCTCTGGAAAAATTCCTGATTTCTATACGAAATTATGAAAAGGTTCCCATAAAGAAAACCACTTACTCCAATATGAGTGTGGTATACTACAATATTGGGTACTGTTATCTGAACCTTAATGAGATTGACAAAGCACAAGAGTCATTTTTACAGTCTGTCAGCTATACCCGGAAGAATTATGGTAAAAGTCTGGAAGCATTTGCTTTGAAAGGAATTGCTGAAATACACAAACAGAGACATGAAAATCAAACAGCGATAAACCTTTTACTAAAAGCTGAGGATCTTTCTAAAAATACCGGAGATATTATCCTGAACGAAGGACTTTATAAAGAATTGGCTGAGAATTATCTTGCTATGGGACAACAGAATCTCTATCAGCAGTTTAACAAAAAACACATGGAAATGAGATTTAAAAGAAAGCAGAATGAACTGAAATCTATTAATCAGGTGATCGACAACCACAACAAGGAAACAGCTTTGAAAAGTGAGAAACTGAAATCTCATTATCGTTATATTAAAATGGCTTCAGTTCTTCTGGGATGCATTTTGATCGTTCTGCTTTTATATTCTATTATAAAAATCAGAAAACAGAATAAGAAGTTTCATAAAGAGATACAGCAAATGATAAGAACATCGTAAGCTATGAAAGCAAAAAACATCCCAAATTGGGATGTTTTTTTATGATATAAAATTTTCAATTTATTTACCAATAACTTCGGTAATCGGATTTCCTACATTTCCACTTGGAAACTGGATTTTCAATAAGGAAGATACCGTAGGAGCAATATCTGTCATGTGATATTCTTTATTGCTTTCTCCCTGCTTCACTCCCCAACCCATAAAGATCAGTGGGATATGAGAATCGTAAGAATTCCATACACTGTGTGTAGTTCCTGTTTTAGAATATGGCGGAAGCATAGAATCATGAGAGATTAACTGAATATCTCCGCTTCTCTGTCTGTTGATCCCGTTGATAATTCTTTGTTTAATTGGCTCCGGAATGCTTGACTCCTGAACTTTGTCCACAGAAACAGCATATAAAACGGTAGGATCTTTTTCAATTTCCTTTATAGCGAAATTTCTTACATCATCCAGTTCAAGCTTGTTATCTGCCAATACTTTTCTGTCAAAATAAATCTGATAGTTATCAATGGCATTGACCAGTTTATCAGTTCCGAATTTTTCTTTCAGTTTCTGGTTCAGATTCTTTTCCGCATCTTCTCCGAAGAAACCTGTAGAGATTTTATGTTCTTTAAGGAATCCTACAGAGTGTGCTCCACCGTGATCAGCAGAAAGGAAAACCGTGTACTCTCCTTTTCCTACTTTTGAATCAAGATACTTGAAAAACTCAGCTAAATCCTGATCTAATCTGATATATACATCTTCTACTTCAATAGAATTCGGCCCGAATTTATGTCCTGCATAATCCGTAGATGCCAGATTAATCGCTAAGAAGTCTGTAATATTATCTCCACCCAGCTTTTCACCTTCTACAGAAGCTTCTGCCAGCTTTAAAGTCAATGTATTTCCAAAAGGAGTATAACGGATATTGTCTTTTTTAGTCTGGTAGTCTTTTGCTAGATTACTGTAAGGGAAAGTAGGTGTTTTTGCACTTCCCAACAAACCTTCCCAAGGAGAATTGTCCGGTGCGCTTTCTGTATATTCGTTGATTGGAAGTAAAGTATTCCAGCCATTCGCTACTAATTTCTCAGGGAGATTCTGAGAGTTGAATGATTTTATCCACTGAGGAAGATCATTCATATACCATGTACTGGTAATGAAATTCCCGGTACTGTCATCAAACCAGAAAGCTCCGTTTGGAGTGTGTCCTGCAGGAAGAATGGAAGCACGGTCTTTCAAAGAGACACCGACTACTTTTCCCTGGAAGTTTGTTGCCAGTCTCAATTCGTCAGTGACTGTCGTAGACCAAAGATTTTTCGGAGAATGGCTTCCCGTTTTTGTATTGGTAGTACCTACCGGCTGAACGTTCTCATCTGCAGTACAGTAAACTCCTTTACCTGTTTCCTTATCTGTCCAGTCATTTCCTGCAATTCCGTGAATAGCCGGTACAGAACCCGTATAGATACATGTGTGTCCCAAAGCTGTAACGGTAGGAACATAAGGAATATGTACATTATTCAAAGAATATCCTGTATTTAAAAGTCTTTTGAAACCGTCATTTCCATATTTACCATAAAAACGGTAAAGATAGTCCCAACGCATCTGGTCTACTACCAGACCAACGACTAATTTAGGTCTTTCCAGTTGAGTATTTCTGTTCTTCTGTGCATTGATTGTAACTACGGAGAATAAAGTAGCTGCCGCAATTGAAATGTTCCTAAGCATCCAAGTAAATTTTTATTGTTGACAAATTTAAGGGTTTTGAAAGTTTTGGAGTGTGAAATTTTATTTAATTTTGAACTAATCATTGATTTAATGTTTTGGAAAGAACTACTCATGTAATAACTGCTAAATCGATACAAGAGCTTCCTTGTATTGATTACCTCAGAAATATTCCTCGACAAAAAATAATCAGAATAGTTTTTGATCATCCTATCAATCATATCAGAGAGGATTATGGTGAACAATTAACGAAAAATCTTCCTCATTTTCAAATAGCTATTCATTCGATGGAGCCTAAAATTGAAGTAACGAAACTCATTACAAAAGAAGAGATAATTGCCAACCAATTATTTTTTGTACAGTGTGCAAAAGACTACAGAAAACTTGGAGAAAAACTGGTCAGTTTATTTTTTGAAAAGAAGAAAATAAAACTAAACAAAGATTTCCCTTTTCTTGCTTTTAATTATTTCAAAGGTCGAAGTAGAAGAACTCAGAGTGGAAAAGTAGGTAAATGGAGATATTTCCTTCATGGTTTTCATTGTCACTTTCAAAATGTAACTACAAAACAGCAGATTGAAGTTCCTTTTATGTTTGGGATGGAATTTGGGGATCTTGATCCTTACTTTTTTTCTCGTTATATTAAGTCTACGCCTGACTACCATCCTCTTCCCGTTAGTATTTATGAAGATTTTGCGGATGGAGAAAGAATATTAGATGTGATGCTGCAATTGGGACTATTGGAACAAATCAGTTCAAACCTTGAAAATCATTCAGGGCTTGTAATCAAAGATAGAAATAAGGTTGACATTAAAATATATAATCCTGATAAAGATTATGAAAAAATTGAATTCAAATCCAGATTATCAAAATTTATACAGTTTTTTAATTTCTAAATTATTTAATAACCAATGATATTAGGTGTATACTGGTATTTCAAATTCCCAGACCATTTATATGACTTTCAATTTTTCAAATTTTCTCCTGGACTTGGAGGACATGCCGATACTCCTGCTGAACTGACTGCCAGAGTACATGTGGAAAATACAGATGGTTTTGTCCATAAACTGGAAGCGCTAAAATCTGACTTCAAAAGAACCTATTTACACCTGAATATTGATGATAATCAAGTAATCATCAATATTGGTGGCCATATGCTTTTTGATTTCCATTTTCAGTTTGCATTAGAAATTGAAGAATTATTAATCCGGGAAAATGCTGTATCAGTGGATTACAGTGTTCCTTTTACCATTCAATCTACCAGAAGTTTTCCTCCGGAAAAAGAAAAATTCAAAAATATAGAACACCGCTTCATCCAGATGGTGGGATCGGATTTCAGAAAAAGCAATGCAGAGAATTATGCAGCCAGAATTGATTGCAATCTGCCTTTGCAGTACAAGCAGGTTCTTATTAATGATTTAGACCGTATATGCAGAGAAGAAAACATCCATGTATTTTACTATAATGATTTTGATTATAAAAATCATTGTAATCTGATGCTCTTTTTCACCAATGGCAGACAGAAAAAAGAAACCATTCAAAAGGTTGACATCAATTCATTTGGACGTAAAGTGCGGCAGCTTAGCCAGAAATATCCTCTTCATTTCGGTCATTTCGGAAGCTTTAAGGAATATCCTTTACGCGGACCCCATTCAGTGTTGATGGTAGATGAAGAATATATTGTAAACAAGAAATAAACCTTTCAAATTCAATCTTATGATCAAATTCAAATATGTTATTCTGTACGTGCAAGATGTAGAACTGTCCATGAATTTTTATAAAAACACCTTTGGTTCCGAAATAAAATTCATCACTCCTGAAAAAGATTATGGCGAACTGCTGACCGGGGAAACAAGTCTTTCATTTGCTTCTGTGAACCTGGCCAGTTCCAATATTAAAAAAGGATTTTTAACCGCAAAAACAGAAGACAAACCTTTTGGAATGGAACTGGGATTTACAACGGATGATGTGGAAGCCTTGGTAGAAAAGGCACTAAAAAACGGGGCTGTTCTTTACGAAGATATCGCGGTAAAACCATGGGGACAAAAAACAGCTTATATCAAAGATCCCAGCAATTATCTGGTAGAAATCTGTACTGAAATGCAATAAAATGTAAAGGTGGAAATAAAAAAATTACAGCAGCTGTCCTCCAATCCCAGCGCAGGATGGGGACATAACGGATATACAACAGACATACGGTATGTGGTTTCATCTATTGAATTCGGAGGTTCTTTTGAGTTTATTATAAAGGAAAAGTCTTTGCCTTATACCAAAATCTGGGAAACGACTTCCGAAGACCTTGAAGAAATGAATACGATCATTGAACAGGGAAATTCCTTTGGTGCTTTTGTCAATGAAGAGCTGGCAGGCTGGATCATCTGTGAACACAGGACGTGGAACAACAGTTTTTATATAGAAAGCATTCTGGTTGACGAAAAATACAGACGGCAGGGAATCGGAATCATGCTGATTAAAAACGCCATTAAAGAAGCAAGGAGATTAAATTGCAGGGTTATTGAACTGGAAACACAAAATACCAATTATCCTGCGATACAATTTTACAGAAGAATGGGATTTAATATTACCGGACTCAACACAAGGTTGTACGAAAATACAGAGGAAATTGCGCTTTTCATGACTTTGGATATAGAGTAATATATCATATTCATTAAAACACTTGCTGGCGTGTTAATAATTTTATACATTAGTAATCAACAAATTAAAAATGATTACTATGAAAAATCTTAAAAAACTAAAGAGAAATCAGCTGTTGCTGATCAGTGGAGGCGATACTCCTTATGCCTTATGTGATATGGATGGCAACTGCCCTCCGACAATAGGTTCCTACTATTGCAGCGATGGTACCTGTTACAGAGTTTCGGGTGGCGGTGGCGGTAATCCCGGATGTAATGAACCAATGCGTCTTTGCCAGGAATGGGAAACAGGATGCGGGTGTGTTTATATATAAATGTATTTTGTTAGATAAAATTTTGGAAGAGCGGTTTTTACCGCTCTTTTTTGCAATCAGCAATAGCATTCATTAACTTGCATCTCTTAATAATACATCAAAGAATATCATTATGAAGACATTAATCTGGAAAGGAATATTTTACCAATCTCTTGAATATTTTAATTTACAATCTGATGATAAAAACTATACGGTAAAATCAAAAATCATCGGTTGTCTTGAGGATAAAATATATAATACAGAGTATAAAATTCACATTGATAAAGACTGGATCGTTCAGGATTTTTTGATTGAATCTGAGGTCAATACAATTAAAAAAACTTTTTCGGGAAAAAGAAATCAAAGCCAATGGGAAATTAATGGTGTTGTAAATCCTGAGTTTGATCATTTCAATTTCATAGACATTTCTCTTACTCCGTTTACCAATACTCTACCGATCAACAATTTAAAGCTTTCAGAGAGTGGTTCTCAAAAGATTAATATTATATATATTGACGTGTTAAAACATCATATCAGACCTGTTCAACAACAATATACCCGGACAGCTGTTAATAAATACCTGTATGAAAATATCGAAACCGATTTTAAAGCTGAAATTTCGGTTGACGAAAGTGGATTAGTCACCTGCTACCCTGAATTGTTTGAAAAGATTGCAGAATTTTAATACCATAAAAGAACTCCATAATCGTTAATAGATCAAGCTGCTACCCTTGCATTTCAAGGCAAATAATACTCAGGAACAATCTGATAAAGTAAGAGAACTTAAAGATAATGCTCTTTTTAAATGTATTGCATTTGTACAATATAATCAAAGAATTAAGACGTGACAGAGCCAAAGGAAGATAGTTTGGTATTTTAGTAATAAATACCCTTATACAGTTGTTATAATAATATGAAAACAATTGCTATCCTACTCTTTTTTCTCACTTCCTTGACTGTCATTTCAGCTCAGAATAAACCGTCAGAAGGCATCTTTGAGACCTCAGATCACGTAAAGATCAAATATAAAGTCTCCGGAAAAGGAGAAGCTTGTATTTATATTCCAGGTGGTCCCGGACAGGGATATCCATCTTTTGAGCTGATGGGTGGAAATAATCTGGAAAAAAACTTACGGATGATCTATATGGATCAACGGGGTTCCGGAAAATCCGGCACATCGGACAACTATCATCTCGATAAAATGATTCAGGATATTGAAGAATTGAGACAGCATCTGAAATTGAAAAAGGTATTCTTGCTGGCTCATTCCTTTGGCGGAATCATAGCAGTCAATTATGCAAAAAAATATCCAGAGTATACCAAAGGACTCATTCTTGCGAACGTTACCCTTCATTTTCTGAATGATGAATCTGTCAAAGAACAGATTGAATACGGAAACAGCCTTTTACAGTTAAAAAACAGAGTGATTCCTAAAGACAGTCTTTCTTCAGAGCTTTCAAAAGTCAGCAGCGCTTTAAGAAAGAAAAGAATCGGGTATAAATTCCTGACCGAAGATATTGAAACCATAAAAGAGTCTGATAAAATAGATTCTCTTCATCCCCGCATCATCGACTTTGGAATGGCAGTAATCTCAAAACCCAAAGAATTTCCTGAATATTATGCCGATTATGCACCCATCACCAGGGACATTCGTGTTCCGGTACTTATCATTACCGGAAAAAATGATAAAGCAGTCGGAACTCAGCATTATAAAACTTTCCGGTTTCCCAATCAGAAAGTAGTTTCTATTGATGGCGGACATCTTTTGTACTACGAGAAAAATAAAGAATTTGTGAAGTCTGTTACTCATTTCGTAAAAACAACGAAGTAATAGCAGCTGTTTATTTTTATAATCAGTTTTCGGCGCGGCCTTCGGCCGCGCCGAAAACTTCCTCCATTCAAATACTCAAACAAAATCCGGCTGTTTCAAATTTGAAACAGCCGGATTATATCTATTTTAATTCCTGCTTAAAGTGGGTAAATCATTAAAATTTAAGATCTCCATTCACTTCTCTTACTGCATTAGCAGCTTCAGCGAATTTCAATTGCTCTTCAGCAGTCAATGTTACATTTACGATTGATTCTACTCCATTCGCTCCGATAATCGCAGGAACACCTAAGCAGATATCATTTTGTCCGTATTCTCCTTCAAGCATTAAAGAACAAGGGATCATTTTCTTCTGGTCACATGCAATGGCCTGAACCATTACAGAAACAGCAGCACCTGGAGCATACCAAGCTGAAGTTCCTAATAATTTTGTAAGCGTAGCTCCTCCTACTTTCGTTTCTTCGATGACATATTTTTGTTGCTCATCACTTAAGAACTCAGTTACAGGAACCCCGTTTCTTGTCGCTTTGCTCAATAATGGAAGCATACCTGTATCACTGTGAGCAGCGATTACCATTCCGTCAACATCAGAAATCGGAGCTTCTAAAGCTTCAGCCAATCTGTATTTGAATCTTGCAGAGTCTAATGCACCACCCATTCCGATGATTTTGTGCTTAGGAAGACCTGAAGTTTTGTGAACAAGGTAAGCCATAGTATCCATTGGATTGGAAACCACGATGATGATTACTTCCGGAGAGTGTTTTACTAAGTTTTCAGTAACTTCTTTCACGATACCAGCATTGATACCGATCAATTCTTCTCTTGTCATTCCAGGCTTTCTGGGAATTCCTGAAGTGATTACTGCTACATGAGAACCTGCAGTCTTGCTGTAATCTCCTGTTGTACCCGTAATTTTTGTATCAAATCCGTTAAGAGATGCTGTCTGCATCAAATCCATTGCTTTCCCTTCAGCAAACCCCTCTTTAATGTCTACCAAAACTACTTCTGAACAGAAGTTCTTCATTGCGATGTATTCTGCACAGCTTGCTCCTACAGCGCCTGCACCTACTACAGTTACTTTCATATTGTTACTTTTTAAATTATTTTTTTGTTAGTTAAGTTAAATTTGAAACTCCCCAAATTTAACAATTCCTGAAAAATTGCGCAATTTTTCAGGAATTTAATTAGAATTAAAATAATTAGTTGACATTCAGTAAAAACGAATACAGTTTTTTTGCGCCGGAAAGCACCTCATTGTAGCTTTCTTCTGCCACCTCAGTATCCAGAACTTCTTTAAAGTTTTTCCACATCGGGCCTGTATTTTCCTGATAACATCCGAAAAAATTGAAAGTAACGTCATCAAAACCCTCCGTTTTAGAAAGCTGTTTAGCAATAACATTTCCTCCCAACGTAGACCCTTCAATCACATACATCGCTCCAAGCGCTTCATGTTCATTATCGAAATCCAGGGGATGGGAAACTTCCTGATTTTTCAGGGAAAGGCTTTTCAGGTCTTTTTCAATAAGGGAAAGCTTCTTTCTTTCCTCAAGCTGAAGTTTTTCTGCATACTTGTCAGACAGGCTGCTGAATATTTTATCTTCGCTGTGAAGAAGCATCAGGTAATTGGTATGAATGATTTTTTTATAATCCTCTAAAGTGAAGGTTTTGTTGAAAATCTTCTCAGAATTAAAAAGTTTTTCTGCCGCATCGTGATACTCTGCTGTATTCTGTTTAAGATATTCTGATACCATAAATAACGTTTTAAAAGTTTCTCAAATGTAAGGCTTTTTGAACGTTAAAATAAATGAAGTCCCCTCATTATTACTCTCAAAATCAACATTTCCTCCAAGTCTTTGCATAATGCGGTGCACAATAGATAATCCCACTCCGTTTCCTTTGAATTTCTTGGCATTATCCATCCTGTTAAAGATTTTAAACATCTTATGTTTTTCCTCCACAGGAATACCGATACCGTTGTCTGAGATCCTGTAAATAATGGTTTGCCCATCTTCAGTTCCTTCAATTTCCACTTTCGGAAGATCTTTATGGGAAGAATATTTCACAGCATTGTTGATGATGTTCAGAAACACCTGATGAAGCATTGTCTTATCAGCCAGTACATCCGGACATTCCTTGATGATAATCTCACTGCTGGCACTTCCGTAGGTCATCTTGGCATTTTCAGATATTTTCTCAATAGTATGCGTTGTTTTCAGACTTTCAAGCTGAATTTCGCTGTGCTTGGCACGGCTCAGCTGCAGGACGTCATGCATCATTTCAGCCATATTATCAATTTCTTCAATAATGGCATTGATCTTGGCTTTACTTTTTTCAGAATTATCGGCAAGGTTTCCCAGAAGCATTTGTGCATTCAGTTTCATCACGGTGAGAGGTGTTCCCAGGTCATGAGAAATGGTGTAGGAAAAACTGTCAAGTTCCTCATTTACTTTTTTAAGCTCATCATTAAGCCTTTTAATCGCATTGTAATTTTTATGGGAAGTTTCTAAGATCAGATCTCTTACAGCCTGTACTGCACTTACATTTCTGGAATTCCATCTTTTGGAATGCCCTTTGATATTTTCTGTAAAAATGCGGAATGAAGTTCGGGGAGATATCATTTGTCTTTCCTCTCCGTTCTGAGAAAATACACTGACTTTCTTCTCCGGATTTCCGGCCCAGTTGATATGTTCATCAAACTCTTTTCTGAACCAGATCAGCATTTCATTTTTATCCCTTTCAATAAAATAGATGGCAATGCCCGCTGCATTTTCAGTCAGTTCGAGTTCTTTACCATGGTCTTTAAGGAAGTTTCGGCTCACATAAATACGTTCATCGGTATTACTAAGCGCCCATACTGCAATTCTTCCAATACTTTCGAGATCAGGAGTACTTCCGTCTGTTACTATATTTTCATCAGAAACAATGGCAAGCCCATCTGCTTCCGGTAAGTTTCTGATTTCTTTTTTACATTCAACAAGAGAATCAAAGAGATTGTTATGCTTTAAAAATTCCGTTTTCAGCTGAGACATTCTCTCATTGAGTTCCAACCGGTAATTCAGTTCGTTTTTTGATTTAAAAGAAGAATAGGCATTCGCTGCCAGAGCAGTAAAAATTCCGGCCTGTACTCTATCTTCAAGATCAATATGTTTAGGTTCAACATTCTGGCAGGTTACCAGACCCCATAGATGATCATCAATAATAATGGAAACACTGAAGCTGGAAGCCACTCCCGAATTTTTCAGATACTGTGCATGAACCGGTGACATTCCTCTGGATGCGGAGTAAGTAAGGTCAATATTTTCAGGACTTCTGCTTAAAATGGGAACCGTATCCGCATATACATTGCTGAAAATTCTTTTTCTTTTTTTCAGATAAAGATCACGGGCCTGTTTTGGAATATCAGACTCCGGGTAATGAAGACCAAGAAAGCTTTCCATATTTTCGTTTTTCTTTTCTGCGATTACTTTTCCGGAACCGTCCATCATGAATTTGTAGACCATCATACGATCATAATTTACCACCTTTGAAAGAGTTTCCAGGAGATGATTCCAGAGTTCCTTTTCATTGTCGATGATATAAAAATTATCATACTTATTGGAAATCCGTTTGTTGGGATTAATGATAACCTCTTCTAACTCCAGAAAAATATAAAGTTCACTTCTGAAAACAGAGAAATGATATTCTTTATCATTAATAAAAACCTTATCGAAATACGTTTCATTCTTACGTCTGGTAAACTTATCCAGTGAAGTATAGATTTCTGAATCAATAATGCCCTGAAAACTTTCCGGAAAGCCAGTAATCTTTCTTCCGAACAGCTCCTCTGAGCGCTCAATTTTAAATAGATCCGCAATATTCCTGCTAAAAAAAGTAATGGTACGGGATTCTGCATCAATGCCAATCAGGTAACCAAAGCTTTGTATAGAACCCGGAATATGGATAGGTTCTTCATGGCATTCTATAAAGTTCATATATCTCTTCAGTCTAGTAATCAAATATAGCGTTTTTTTGAACAGCTTTCAATTTTGTGGTATCTATTTTCAAACCTCAGTATATCAGGCATTCACGGGAAATAATGGTATAAAAAACGTAAAAAAAACATTAAAATATTCTTCATTTTATCCCTTTTTTCATGTCATTTCTGTAAAATATACGAAAAAAGATTCAATAATGCAATACTCAATCTTTAACCATGATTCATAACATAAATTACGGATTATTAATCTTAATAATTGTTTTATTTAAACAATTTTCGCTAAATTTATATCACCAAATAATGAATATGACAAAAATTCATTGAATTATTCACAACAAATTCAATACAAAATTTAAATTCAAATAATACTATTATGAAAAAGTTCCCATTAATTTTATTTTCTCTGATCCTCTCCGTAGGATTATGGAATCCTTCAGAAGCCTGTACAAGGGTAGTTTACAAAGGTCCCCAGAATACCGTTATTACAGCCCGTTCCATGGACTGGCGTGATGAGATCCCGGTCAATTTATGGGTACTTCCGAAAGGAATAGACCGCAACGGACTGGTAGGACCAAAATCTGTAAAATGGACCGCCAAATATGGCAGCCTTATCAGCTCTTCGTGGGATATTGCTTCTGCCGACGGAATGAACGAAAAAGGATTGGTAGCCAATCTGCTCTGGTTAGGAGAATCCCAGTATCCTAAATTCGACGGAAAAGGAAGTAAAAAGGGAATTGCCATTTCATTATGGGCGCAATATTATCTTGATAATTTCGCTACAGTAAAAGAGGCTGTAGAGTTTTCACGAAAAGAACCTTTCGTTATTGTTAGTGATTATATTCCGGGAACAGAAAGATTTACCACCGTCCATCTTTCCATTTCCGATGCTTCAGGAGACAATGCTGTATTCGAATATATTGACGGAAAGCTTGTCATCCATCATGATCCGTCTTACACGGTAATGACCAATTCTCCTGTTTTTGAGGAGCAGCTTGCCCTTAATAATTACTGGAAAGGTATTCCGGGGACCGTTATGCTTCCGGGAACCAACCGTGCCGCAGACCGCTTCGTAAGAGCTTCTTACTATATCAATGCGATTCCTCAGACCGCAGATACCCGCACAGCTGTAGCCAGCGTTTTCAGCGTAATCAGAAACTGCTCTGTTCCTTACGGGATCACTTCTGCCACAGAGCCTAATATTTCTTCTACAAGATGGCGTTCTGTTTCGGATCAGAAAAACCTGGTATATTATTTTGAAACAGTCTTTACTCCAAACACTTTTTGGGTAGATCTTAAGGAATTTGATTTAAGTCCAAAAGGTAAAGTAATGAAACTGGATCTTAGTAATTACCATACATACAGCGGAAAATCCAATGCAGAATTTAAAGAATCTGCTCCGTTCACCTTCTTAGGATTAAAATAGACATTTCGCCACAAACTACTTATGCTTAAGTAAATCTGGTTCCTGCAGATGAAGACCTAAGTATTCCGCACTTTGAGTGAATGTATGACCATTCAAAATACATCAGATGCATGTGGTAAAATAAAATTTACAATAAAAAAACAAAAATAGATATGGCCTTTTTTTCGATTAAAAAGAAAAGCCTGATCCTGTGTATGCTGGCCTGTGGGTTATCAGCTTATGCACAAAATCGGGATTCTCTTAAGACCACTTCTCCTCCACAGGAAGACAATGTAAAATATCCGCAGCTGCAGATCAAAGGCCTTTTTCAGGCGCGCTATCTTGTAGGGATGAGTAAAGATGTAGATGTAAACGGACTTCACCACACCGATGGTTCCGGAACTGATAATAATTTCATGCTCAAATATATGAGGGTTCAGATCCGGGCGCAGATCAGTAAACGTACTGAAGTTGTGGTTTTGGCTAACCTTGCCGATTTTAAAAACGATCCTAAAAGCAGAGTTCTTGAAAATGCTTACCTGAAATATACGTTCAATCCCAAATTGGCAATTACTGTAGGACAATTCAGACCCTGGTTTGGTATTGAAGAAACTTATCCTATTGATATTATTAAATCTTTGGACTGGTCTAACCAGTATACGGAATTCGGAAAGCTGGGCTGGACAAGTTTCCAGATCGGAATGTCTGCTACAGGACAGCTTCAGCTGGGAGAAATTCCTTTCCAATATGCTGTTTCAGTGGTGAACGGAAACGGAAAAAACCCGGTTAATGATAATGACAACGGAAAGCAGTATTCTACCCGCCTTGTTTTCGGATTATCAAAAAAATACAATTTCAATGTAGGGTTAAATGGTGGTATCGGAGAGGTATTCAGTAAAAAAGTATATGCTTTGGGAATAGACCTGAGCTCACTGATTCATTTTGATCCGAAATGGAGTCTCGATATGCAGCTGGAAGCTAAGCAGGCAACCAACCATGTTCTGTACAATTCTATTGCCCCTGAACTTCGTCCTGAAAATCCTGATCAATATCTGATCCGGGGAGCGTATTTCCTTCCGAACCTAAGATATGAAATCAACCACAAAAATCTTAGCGCCTTCGAACTATCCTGCCGTTACGAATATCTTGATACCAACTTCAGAATGGCATCCAACCCAAGACAAACGATTACCCCGATGTTCGGATTGGAATTCCTGAAAAATTATGGTGCAAGAATTCAGCTGGGAGTCCAGTTTGACCGCTACAAACATCAGATAGAAAACACATCACAATACAACAATAATCTATTCATTGTACAGGTACAAAGTAGATTTTAACGATTAAATAGTAGTATCATGAAAGAAATTAATATTAAAAACGTAGCGATCACATTTGTTGTTGCGTTGATCATATGGTTCATTCCTGCTCCGGAAGGTGTTGCCGAAAATGCCTGGCATCTGTTCGCCATCTTTGCTGCGACCATTTTAGGGATTATCCTTAAAGCAGCTCCAATGGGTACAATGTGTATGATGGCCATTGGTTTTACAGCCCTTACGCAAGTGGTAGCTCCGGGAGACGCGGGAAAATCCATTACCAAAGCGCTTTCCGGTTTTGGAGACAAAGTAATCTGGCTGATCGGGATTTCATTCTTTATTGCCAGAGGATTTATAAAAACCGGATTGGGGAACCGTATTGCCTTTTTATTCATCAGAGTTTTTGGAAAAAGCTCACTGGGACTGGCTTACGGGTTAGGACTTGCCGACGTTTGTCTGGCACCTGCCATTCCAAGTAACACCGCAAGAGGTGGTGGGATTATTTATCCTATCATGAAATCTATGGCGATAAGTTTTGATTCCGTTCCTGAAAAACCGGAAACTCATAGAAAATTAGGTTCATTTTTAACGTTGAACAGCTACTACATGAACCTCATCGCCTCTTCCATGTTCCTTACCGGGACAGCCAGTAACCCGATGTGTCAGAAGTTTGCAGCCAACCTTGGTATTGATATTACATGGATGTCATGGGCTGCTGCAGGGTTCATTCCTGGTGCAGTAGCGTTCTTTGTCGTTCCCTTGGTATTGTACAAATTATATCCGCCAGAATTGAAAAAAACAGGTGATGCTCCGAAAATGGCAGCTGAGAAATTAAAAGAAATGGGACCTATTTCCAGAAACGAATGGCTGATGCTGCTGGCATTCTTCATTCTGCTGGCCCTTTGGATATTCGGTGGAGCGCTTTCTATTGATGCTACTACTACAGCCTTTATCGGATTAACATTATTACTACTAACCTCAGTACTAACCTGGGAAGACGTAAAAGGTGAAAAAGGAGCATGGGATACTATCGTTTGGTTCGCCGTTCTGGTGATGATGGCAAGCTCTTTAAATGAGTTGGGTTTCATTGGATGGTTCAGTAACCTTATCAAAGTACAAATCGGAGGATTGAGTTGGCAGGTAGCTTTCCCGGTTATTATTGTAGTGTATTTCTTCAGCCACTATATTTTTGCCAGTGCTACCGCTCACGTAGCGGCCATGTATGCGGCATTGCTGGGTGTAGGGGTTTCTTTGGGAATTCCACCAATGTTACTGGCAATGATGCTTGGTTTCATGGGTTCAATTTACGGGGTGCTTACTCATTACGGCCACGGTCCGGCTCCGGTATTCTTCGGTAGTGGATATGTTGACCTGAAAGCCTGGTGGCTCAGAGGTCTTGAAATAGGAATTGTTCTATTGATCATTTATATGGTCGTAGGAGGATTATGGATGAAAGTCTTGGGATATTATTAATCAATAAATCAAAAATATGTTATCAACACTGTCAAGAAAAATGCTGATGTGCCTTACAGGACTCTTTTTGGGATTCTTCCTGTTGATTCATTTCCTAGGAAATCTTCAGCTTTTTCTTCCACAAGAACAGGCACACCTGCAGTTTAATGCCTATTCACATTTTTTATCAGGAAATATTATTATCAAAATAGTTTCTTACGTCTTGTATGCCAGTATCATTCTGCATGCTGTAGACGGCCTTATTATAACTTTAAAAAATAAAAAATCCGGCGGCGGTTATCAGTCTGACGGACGTGGAAGAGCCAGTACATGGGCTTCCAGAAATATGGGAATTCTCGGAACATTAATCCTGATTTTCCTGGTGATCCATTTCCAGAACTTCTGGTATATCTACAAATTCGGAACTCCTCCTTTGGATGAGAACGGAAATAAAGATCTCTACATTCTGGTAGTGAATGTCTTTAAAGAATGGTGGTACGTTATCATTTATGTTGTATCAATGATCGCTTTGTGTTATCACCTGATTCATGGAATACACAGCGCTGTAAGAACCCTGGGATTATATCATCCTAAGTTCGTACAATGGTTCAAAACGATCGGAATTGCTTATTCAATCGTTATCTGTGCAGGCTTTGCATTGATGCCAATTTATGTATTCTTTACTTATCATTAAACAGAACGGTCATGATTTTAGATTCAAAAATACCACAAGGCCCATTGGAACATAAATGGGAAAATTATAAAAAGAAAGCAAGACTCGTTAATCCTGCCAATCGTAAAAAACTGGATGTCATTGTTGTTGGAACAGGTCTGGCGGGTAGCTCAATTGCTGCTTCTCTGGGAGAAATGGGATATAATGTCAAATCATTCTGTTTCCAGGACAGCCCGAGGAGGGCACACTCTGTGGCAGCACAGGGAGGCGTGAATGCTGCCAAAAATTATAAAAACGATGGTGACAGTGTATACAGAATGTTTGTAGACACACTGAAAGGAGGAGACTTCAGAGCCCGTGAAGCCAACGTATACAGAATGGCAGAATGTTCTCTGAACCTCATCGACCAGGCTGTAGCGCAAGGTGTACCTTTCGGCCGTGAATACGGCGGATATCTGAACAACCGATCCTTCGGAGGGGTTCAGGTGAGCCGTACTTTCTATGCGAGAGGACAAACGGGGCAGCAGCTTCTTCTGGGAGCTTATCAGGCTTTAATGCGACAGGTTGGAAAAGGTTCCGTACAATTATTTTCAAGACATGAAATGCTGGATCTGGTTACTGTTGACGGCAAAGCCAGAGGAATTATCGTAAGGAATTTAGACACAGGAGATATTGAAAGACATGCCGCTCACGCTGTAATATTGGCAACCGGAGGTTACGGAAAAATTTATTATCTGTCTACCCTTGCCATGGGATGTAACGGTTCTGCCATCTGGAGAGCCCATAAAAAAGGAGCTTTAATGGCTTCCCCAAGCTGGATCCAGGTACACCCTACTTCACTTCCGCAATCAGGAGATTATCAGTCTAAACTGACCTTAATGTCTGAATCATTACGTAATGACGGCCGAATCTGGGTACCATTAAAGGAAGGTGAAACCAGACCTCCCAATGACATTCCTGAAAATGAAAGGGATTATTATCTGGAAAGAAGATATCCAGCTTTCGGAAACCTTGCTCCAAGAGATATTTCTTCCCGTGCAGCCAAGGAAAGAATTGATGCAGGTTTCGGAATCGGGCCTTTGAAAAACGCCGTTTATCTTGATTTTTCAAAAGCAATACAGGAACAGGGAAAAGATAAGATCAAAGAAAAATATGGAAACTTATTCGATATGTATCTTAAAATAACAGGATATGATGCGTACAAAGAACCTATGATGATCTCTCCTTCTGCCCATTTTTCAATGGGCGGACTTTGGGTAGATTATGAACTGATGACTACTGTTCCGGGACTATTCGCTTTAGGTGAAGCTAATTTTGCCGATCACGGAGCCAACAGATTAGGTGCCAACTCACTTCTGCAGGCCTCAGTTGACGGATATTTCATTGCGCCTTACACCATTGCCAATTATCTGGCGGATGAAATTCACACCGGAAAAATTTCACCGGATACTCCTGAATTTGAACAGGCTGAAAAAGCAGTTAAAGACCAGATCAATGGTTTTATCAATATCAAAGGAACCAAAACCGTTGATTATTTCCACAAAACTTTAGGAAAGCTCCTCTATGATTATTGCGGACTGGCCAGAAATGAAGAAGGGTTGAAATATGCCATTCAGGAAATCAAAAAACTGAAACAGGAATTCTACAAAGACGTAAGAGTTTCCGGACAGGGAGATAAAATGAATACCGAACTGGAAAAAGCAGGCCGCGTAGCCGATTATTTCGAAATCGGAGAACTGATGTGCTATGATGCATTAACCCGTAATGAATCCTGCGGAGCTCATTTCAGAGAAGAATTCCAGACTCCGGACGGAGAAGCCATGAGAAATGATGCGGAATACCAATTTATTTCTGCCTGGGCCTGGAAAGGCGAAAATGGAGAACCTGAAATGATTAAGGAACCTTTAATCTTTGAAGAAATTCAGCCAACGGTAAGAAGTTACAAATAAAAACAGAAAATTATGGATTTACATCTTAAGATATGGAGACAGAAAGACAGAAAAAGTGAAGGAAAACTGGTCCCTTACGACCTTAAAGGGTTGAATCCGCACATGTCTTTCTTAGAAATGCTGGACACTTTAAATGAAAAACTGATTATTGAGGGTGATGAACCTGTAGAATTTGATCACGATTGTCGTGAAGGAATCTGCGGACAATGCGGGATGATGATTAATGGTATTGCCCATGGTCCTTTGAAAAATACAACCACCTGCCAACTTCACTTAAGGTCCTTTAAAGACGGGGAAACGATTCTGATAGAGCCATTCCGGGCTGAAGCTTTTCCGGTGAAAAAAGATTTAAAAGTAGACCGTTCTGCTTTTGACAGAATTATATCTTCAGGAGGTTTTGTATCGGTGAATACAGGCCAGGCTCCTGATGCTACAGCAATTCCGGTGACTCACCAGACGGCTGAGGAAGCTTTTGATTCTGCTGCGTGTATCGGATGTGGAGCTTGTGTTGCCACTTGTAAAAATGGAAGTGCAGCTTTATTTACCTCTGCAAAAATCACTCACATGGCACTCCTTCCTCAGGGAAAAGAAGAGCGAAGCAAGAGAGTGCTGGATATGGTGGCTCAAATGGATACGGAATTATTCGGGCACTGCTCCAATACAGAAGCCTGTGAAGTAGAATGTCCTCAGGGAATTTCTGTCCTGAATATTGCCAGAATGAATTTTGAATACAACAGAGCTTTGTTTTTCAGAAAGAAGAATTAACCCGAGAAAATAAGGATGCTACATTTAAAAGGGCAAATTTGAAGATTCAAATTCGCCCTTTTTATTTTTTGTCAAAGATGATTTTTTCTTTTTATGCATCCATCATCGCCACCACTCTCGCCGGAGCTGCAGATCCGCCAACAATTTTTAACGGAAATACACAGATTTTAAATCCGGATGGAGGTAATGCACTAAGGTTTGTAAGCTGTTCGATGTGTAAATATTCTTTTTCGATTCCTACACGATGGCCTTCCCAGAAGAATTCAGGGTCATTCATTTCTTTGGCTTTCTGAGCCATATATTTCAGAGGAAGATCCCAGCCCCACTGATCAATTCCCATTACTTTTACGCCCTGGTCAATCAGCCATTCTGTAGCTTCTTTACTCATTCCCGTTCCTTTTTCCACAAAATCCGGAGTGCCCATCATTTTGTCACGATCGGTTCTGATCAGAACAATATTTCCTTCCTGAATGGTAATTCCATTTTTATCGAGATCTTTTTTCAAATCCTCAACAGTGATAGCAACAAAATCTTCTTTATGGGTACAGTCAATCACAATTCCGTCTCCGTAGCACCATTCCAGTGGAATCTGGTCTATCGTTTTAGCAGGCTTTCCTTCTACTACAGGACCATAATGCCAGGGAGCATCAATATGTGTTGTAGCATGAAGCCCCATATTTTTGATGGTATCATCTGCCCATCCAATCCAGTTTTTAGGAAAAAGTCTTGACGGAAGTCTTAATGCCAGACGAATGAGCCAATGTGATTTCCGATGGGCTTTATGTTTAATTTTCACCCGCATGAACCAGGGATCTCCTGCATTGTATTGGATAGATTTTGTCAGATCGACAATTGTTGTTTTCATATGATTTAGCTAAGGAAGCAAAGATAATGAATAAGGCAAAAAAACGAATAGGTATTAGCAAACGAAAAAAGATTAGCCATTACTAATCTTTTTCTAATTCTAGTGGGTTTTCGTATTTTTTATTTTCTTCTCGTTCTTTTTGTCTTTGCCTTATTATTTCTTGACCTTGTATAATGGTTGTTCCATAACTTGCGAGTACAGCAGCGGCATTGGCTTCATTATTTCTAACTGCTTGCTTTAATTTTTGTTGCGTAGTTTCTATCGCTTCTGTATATCTGCTCTTTTTAATGGTAATTAATTTACCATTTAATTTAGATGCAGGTATAGATTTTACCAATTCAAAATCAAAATCTCCTTTATCATCTGTTATTTTGACAATCAGTCCAGGTAATCCGCTAAATTTATATGGACCGTAAGGCAACGGAATTTCGGGAGCATACCATGCTATCCAGTTCCGACCTTTAAAAGTAACTTCTGCTTTTTTACAATTAATTGTGTTAATTATTTTTGTTTCATCTATAAGTTTCCAATTTTTTATTACAGGTTCTTTATAGGTAAGTAAAGACATTCCAGCTGATCTAAAATATTGTATATTTTCGTTGGATTGAATTATGGTAAAAGATAAACCTGTTTTTGGAATCACTACCCCTTTTTTCCAGCCAAGAGTTATACTACCATCAGCATTCTTTGTGCTTGTTCCTGAAGTGGCCATTACCGAATCACCTTTTAGCGATATAACACTTGCAAAAAATGCACGGTGATCTCCTATCTGTAATGAGAATTGTTCTTCATGCCGATAATCAGTCCGTGTATCGAATTTTGCTTTTAATTGATAGGTAAATTCCCCACGCAGAGTATCCTGTTTGTATGATTGTGTATAAAATAAAACACTATAAAATAAAATGAATATTTGTATTAGTTTTTTATGGTAATGCATAAGAGATTTTTTTATTATAAATTGCACTTATAGTATTAACTTTTACTATAAGTGCATTTACATTAGTTAGGCTAGATTATTACTAGGTCCATAGTGAGAAGCTGCTTACAATAATTTGCTTCAAGAGCTTCAGCCCAAGCATTTGCTTGCTCTGCTGTCCAATCTTGAGTGGTTGTAGCTTGTACTCCACAGGAAGTTTCAGTATACCAAACTTGACCTGCCTTTACAGTTTTAAGGTCTTCACGAGTCAATTTTTTAATTTTTTTCATAAAATATGTTTTTTTAATAAGTCTCAAATATATACAAATAACTCACATCTTAAAGATATTTTTCATTATATTAAGTAATTGTTTATCTGATAAAAACATATTTTTTACTTAAAAATTTCCGTATAAAAATTGAATTGATTTTTATCCTGTCACTTAAACAAAATGCATTTATTAAAAAAATGCATTTGGAGATTTTTTTATATGTTAAATAGTCAATGTCAAACAGAGACTTTACATCTAAAGTCTGAAAACATGTAATTATTCTGATGTATTATTATCAGATTTAGCGTTTTTACTTTTTACTCTCTACAACCCTCTGGGAATCATAATCTGCTTCGGATCATTCTCATCATACATGATCTCAATAGTTCCTTGTTGAGGAATGGAAGAAAGCTTTAAAAGACTCACAATTTTCTTATAAACAGCAATATGTTCAGTCCCTCTGAAATCATTAAAACTTACCTGAAACATGATTTGTGGCTGATCGTTCACTGTAAGGCCTGTCTGGCTTACACTGATAATATTGGCTTCCGCATTTCTTCCTGAAAAAAGAATACGTTCTTCTTTTGTATTTTTTAAAAACTTCCCGAAAATAAGCTGAAAAACCAGGACATAAATAATGGTCATCACCCCGCTGAAAATAATCGGGTGCATGAATGTCAGAAACCTCCAGCCAAAATCAAAAGACTCTCGCCAATAGAAATAAGAGTATAAGCCAATAACATAAGCAATCAATAATACAAGAAATACGATTCTTAAAATCATTCCTGATGTATTGAATCCTACTTTCTGATCACTTAAAATAAAATAAGGTTCCTGGGATACCTTAGGATTCAGCAGTACTTTGATTTTGTTTCCTACATCAAATCTTTTTTCGTGGGGTTTAGAATCATGAAACATCATTTTATGTTCTATCACCGTATTGCTGAGATTGGGAAATGAAAGCCCGACCTGAATGAGATTCATGTTTTTTTTAGGAATGTATTTCAGAAGCTTATAATCAATAATTTTGGCTTCTCTTGGAATTCCGTTCTGTACAATGGACCGGATCGTGTTTTTCTCTTTAAAAGTTGTAATGAAAAGCTTGTTGATAAAGAAAATAATCACATATCCCCATATTAACAAAGAAAAACCGAGATACCCATAGCTCACCGCTAATGAATTTCTCGGTTCTGTTGCCAGCTCCTCCGTCATCATGTAAATGAAAATTGGAAAAGGAACACAGAAAAAGAAGAGAAAAGCTCCCCAGAAAATGATCATCAATTTCATAACTGTTATTTTGTAATCAGCAATAAAGTTATGATATTATTATGGAACCGGAGATTTCTTTTTATACCTCTTTTTCGAAATAAAGTCTGTAATATTTTCCTTTATCATCCTCACCCATCTCGATCTTTTGTCGGTCTCCGTGGATGTAGATATGGAAGTTTTTATCTAATTTAATGATACTTTTAAAGTGTCTCTGCGTCTTTTTTACCGCCGCTTCACTGATCGGGAACTCTTCAGCAATATTTACCTGCATGTCCTGTTCGTAGTCTGTTTTAAAGTTTACAAAACTTTCAATCACATGCTCATCTCCCAAGACTTCACTGGCAAATTCATCCAGCTTAAATTCTTCTTTTTCCTTAAAGAAATTGATCGACTTGTTCAGGAAATCTGCCTGGTCTGCTTTGGAAACTTCAAATTCCTGGGGAAGCTGTTTGGTAATATAATCTTTATACACCATCAAAGCTTCCTGCGTGTGGAAATATTCATCATCACGCTGTTTTACTTTCAGGAAATCTTCGAACCAGTAATACATATCTCCGTTTTTGTTGTTGTCAACTACGGAAAGTACATATCCTGTTTCTTTATTGTTGTTGTAGATCAAAGCAGCCTTATCAATTTTAGACAAACCTATTCCCTGATCTTTTTCAATATCAAATGTTTCTTCTGCAGGATTGATTTTCAGAAAAGATTCTCTCTTCTCCGTTTTAAAAATCCCGATTTTATCCACTCTGTCCGGACGGTCGCTTTCATCTTCAAAAAGTACGATAAAAAGCTCTCCACTCTGAACTCTCGGATTTTCTGCCGCTTCGAAAAGATGTTTGGCAATATTCTCAGATTCCCAGATAAACTTGGATTTATCATCAAAAATTTCAGATACGGCACTGTAAACCGGATTATTCACCAGATAAGTGTCACTGTAAAAATGGAAGGTTTCTTCCGATTTAAAAGAACCTAAAAAGTAGTCTTCAAGCATTTCTGCCATTCCTTCTTCCAGCTTCAATTCCTCCTGGGAAAGTGTCAGCGAATCTCCGTTGATCTTATTTCCGACTCTGTGTACTATTATTTTTGAAAACATTTTCTGAATATTTGGACTGCAAAGATATTCATTCTTATCCTTACTGCGAAACTTAAAAAATGTCATTTTATAACACTCTCTTTTAACCACCCCGTCAAAAATTCTTTGAATTTTCGCCACCCCTCCAAAGGATGGGAATTATCAGTCCTCAGATTAGTAATAAGGTGTGATAGCAGCAATTTTTGTCTTTTTATTTTTTCCAAATTGATAAAACCCTTATCATTTTGACAGGCTTTTTTGCTTAAAAAATTCGTCTATAAAATAATAACTTATTAATTATCAATACGTTAAAAACATTCCATTTTCAACGGAATATCATTGGCATCATGATTTGAAAACATAGAAAAATGGACTTAAAGACTTTAAACAGAATCGACAAGCTCAGAAGATTAAAAAGCAAAGGACCTGCAACTCCAAAATGGCTTAAGCCCTATCATATGCTCTTTTTTGCTTTTTTAACCATTTTCATTTTTGGAGCCTTCATCAAAATGCTCGAACACTATCACCATTAAAATATAATACGATGAACTATTTACAAGCCGTAAAGGAAATCACTGATGTGGTTCCCGACTTTGAAAAAGAAGTAGAGAAAATCAAAATTCAAAACTCATACAGCATTATCCGCACCTTCACGGAACGTATTAAAAACATGATCCGACAGAATGACAGAAATCTGCTGTTCAGGAGTTTACAAAAGATGGACAAAATTTACACTGACGGAGATACAGTATTAAAGAATGCAATTGAGACAACCTTTATCTATTCTCTGGATAATTGTACTGCTTTCTGCACTGTGGAATACAGAAAAGTGATTTTTAGTCACATTTCTGCCAACCTTCAGAAAGTATATTCAAGACAAATTTACACTCACGGCATATAAACGTTTTGTTACATTTTTTATCCGTTTCATTACAAAGTGTTTAAATTAAACAAAATTAAAAATAACTCACAATCAATAGATTATGAAAAACAAAATCAGAAGAATTTCAGACTGGAAAACCTGGAAAACAACGACTAACAGACACAATGCAGAGATATTACTCACTCACATTGCTGTGATCGTTGGAGTATTTATTTTTGCAGCCTGCCTTTAAATTTTGGTATACATTTCGCTGCATTAAAAAGTGTTTGAAAAATTCTTAATTATGATGAAAGTACAAATGCAAACTATTAATCAAAAAATAGCTGTTGAATACTTAAAATTTTTCTATCCGCCACTTCGCAATGAAATCACCCAGCTGTCTGTACAGGACAATTTCGCAGGGATCATGCAGGCTACCGTAAATTATCTGAAGCACCTGCTGCAGGAATCGAAGATCAATATCATTGCCCATCACATCAAGTTGATGGACTGGATCTACAGAAACGGGAATTCTTATGTAAGAACCATGATTGAAAACCTGTTTGTAAGATCTTTCGAAAGCTTCAAGAAACACGCAAAGATCCAACATTGGAAACTTCTTTACCAATATATGCCTGTCAGCTTCCAGATCATTTATAATGAACAGCAGAAGCAGGATCAGATGTATTTTGGGAAATAAATTAAGTCAAAAAGCGAAAAGGTAAATATGCGTTTACCTTTTCGCCTTTTCATTCCTGATCGATATAACTCCCACTCTAATATGTTTCACAAATAGGTGTGAAACTTCTTTTTATAAAATATACCATGAAATACTCTTTTTATGCCCTGATAATGGCATTGTCATTAATATCGTGTGAAAACAACGATAATATAATTGATGATCCGAGACCTGTTGATAAAAATGTTTACTCGTTTCAATTTAAAAGTTATACTGTAAAAAATACGGTTTTGTATAAAGGATCAAACGGAGAAAAATCTACTCCTGATGAATCTTACCTTACCGATTACTGGAGCTTATACCAGGAACCTGCCTGGAAAAAAATAAACCTGGATCTTAAAAACAAAACGATCAGGTTATTCTCAGAAACCTCAACTACAGATTTTACCTACAGCTTTACCATCGCGAATGATTCTGTACTGATCAAAGAGAACAACAATAATAAACCAACTTACATTGGTGATTTCAATAAAAACACGTCATCCTTTACTTTAAAACGAACGTACCGATACGTTAAAAAAGTACCCCGTGATGACCATGACGCATTATTAATTACCAAAAGTTCTCATTTTGGAACCACTCAATACGAAAATATTTTCGGAAATATATTCTCCAAACCTTCTGAAATGATCAAAACAGGAGATCAGGTTTTATGGACCAATATTGAATATTCTTATCAGGAATAATTGTCATGTATGATTATCCAAAGCAAATCCCCGGAACTTACTATTCCGGGGATTTGTTTATAAAAAGTGATAGATCTTATTTCTTCACAAATACTTTCTCTATGATCTGTGCTTCTTCATTACTTAGTTTTGAGGCTTTCCCTAGCTTTGTAATAAAAGCTACTACTTCTTCCGGTGTGGCCGGCGATCCCAGATTTTCTCCTTTGGCATCAAAAGAATCCGCTAAAAATTCTCCCTTGGAATTAAGAATCAGCCAGAAAGGGAGTCCGGCATTTTCGCCATTAAATTTATTCATCAGCTCTTGTCCACCGGGATTCTCAAGACTTTTTTTATCACCTCTTTCCTGAACGTCAATGTAAGCTGTGACAAATCTCTTATCAAAAATAGGTTTGGTTTCAGGAAGATCCATATTTTTTTCCATCATTTTGCACCATTTGCACCATGAAGCATGGAACACCAGTAAAACATTTTTCTTACCTGCTTTAGCTTCTGTGAAAGCCTTATTTAAGACAACATCTGCTTTTTCCTGTGCTGCTCCCAACTGAAACAATAACAGGGTTACAACGATAATAATTTTTGAGTATTTCATTCTGAATTTTTATTTAAAATCTAAACGAATTTAGGTATTTAATCGTTCAGTTATTTTATTTAACTTTAATTATTATTATAAATAATGAGCTATAAATATTTTTACTGTTTTCTATTCACGTTTAGTCTTATAATATCTAATGCTCAGGTCTCTGAAGCAGTAAAAAAACTGGCACAGCCTTTAGACAATGTCTCCCTAATATTGGAGTTGGAGGTGAAAAAAGCAAAATTTATAGTCAATTTAAAAAAGTTGCCAAAATAGCCAGTAATGATGAACTTTATTATTTTGCAATGAATGGAAGCAATTCTTTAAGGGTTTATGCTGGTCAGGAACTATTTAAAAGAAATGATAAAAGATTTTTAGATATCTATGCATTTTATTCCGCCAATCCTTTGATTATGAAATATACTCAAGGCTGTGTTGGAAAAAATAAAAATATTTCAGAATTTTAAAAGATGAAGTATATTCTACCCAGTATTATATTTCGCTGCGGGATCAGTTATTAAAAAATAAAGATAAGCAAGATGAAATGTCAAAATTACAATTAAGCCAAATCAAAGAGCTGGGTTATGGGAAACTTACGGAAGAAAATATCAATGCAGTTAAAAAGCAGTTAGAAAAAATTGATAATAAAAAATCAAACTAAAATTTATCTGTTCAATATAATCGGCAAAACCAAAAATATAAAAAATATTACTATACCCTCCGAATTTTCATTGGATAATAGTTTTATTTTAAAGAGTATTTAAAGGAGCTTTAAACAAGACTTAAAATCTTTTTAATATCCTTACGGTTTTCCACATTTGGTGATTAGAAAAATAATTTTATATTTAAATTGTTAAATATTTAAAAAATATAATTATGAAAAAAGTATTATTACTTTCAGCATTTATGATTGCTGGACTTGTTTGTGCTAAAGAAAGCACTTCTAACAAATTAGAGTCAAAAAAGGAAAAACAGCAAATTGCAGCCTTTACAAGGTATTTGGTGACTATCAAAACTATTTGTGGAACTACTTATCAAACAGTTTTTGATTCTGAATTTGATTCAAGTGATTGCCTTTACAACGAATGGGAAATGTATAACAATCAAGATTGTGGACATTCCAGTTATGAAAATCCAATGACGTAATGAAAAAAATAATAGGCTGTCTTTTAACAGCCTATTTAATTATAATATTTTGAGTACCTATGAAACCACTTTTTAGAATTTTTTTGTTATTTCTTTGTTTTAACTATGTGAGAGGTCAAGAAAAAAAAGATTATTCGGAAATCGAAGTAAAGTATAAATATACTTTTGTACAAGATACTTTGGAAAAATCATCTACAATTAATGAGCCTATGGTCTTACTCACTAATGGCAAAAAATCTATATATTATAGTGAAAATTATAAGGCTGCAGTGGATGGTTTTGGGAAAAAACTGGAAGATGCAATGAAGACCGGAAATATTGTTGATCCCGGCTCTCTTCCGAAATCTAAGGTAAAGCATAATGTATATAAGGATGAAAACAAAACCTATATATCAAATTATTTAGGGAGAAATTATTACACCTATGAGAGTCCTGATAAACTTGACTGGCAAATTGATAATAAAAGCACTTCTACTATTGGCGGCTATAAATGTAATAAAGCAGTTGTAAGTGTAGGAGAAAAAAAGTTTATAGCTTGGTTTACTTATGATATTCCAATAAGTGATGGTCCATACAAATTTAGAGGACTTCCTGGATTAATATTAAAGATCAATGAGGTGAATAATTATATAGGTTTTGAACTTATATCAATAAATAAAACGAGTTTACCCATTGAGCAAAAAAAAGGGTTAATTGTATCCAAAGATCAATTTATAACAAAGAGAAAAGAATATATGAATGACCCCTATCAAGGTAAAATTAATAACCCTGAGTATAGAAAAATGATTGAGGACAATAAAAGGAAATATAACAATTCTTTAGAATAAAAAAATAAAACACCTGAATTTACAGGTGTTTTATTTTTCACTCATTATTTCTATACATCATTATAGCTAGCATTATGAGTGAGCTGTGTACCTATAATTACAGTTGTAGCTTCATCAAAAGGATTTTTACAATATCCGTTTTGTTCCATCCAGTTACATCAATTTGATATTCACCTTTTAACAGATCTGAAATGATTAAAATAAGAAAATACTCCAACCAGGCAGGACATCCTGAGCCAAGAAGGATCATCAGATACACCTTATTCTGGTGCCAGTCCGGAAATGCAGAAATTCTGATTGACGAAAATATTTTTGTGATCAAAACCGGTCAGGTTGTAACCATTACTTCAGGACAGTTTCATCAGTTAAAATCAATAGAAGGAGAATTGACTGCATTGGAATTTACGCTGGATTTTTTCTGTAAAAGTGATAGTGATATTGAACTTATCTTCCACAATGGTCTCTTTTGCCATTTTGGAATGAATGAAATGATCACTGTACAGCACCCTGAATTTTTCTCTGAAACATTGAACACTATTGAAAAAGAAATTCTGGAACAGCCTTACCAGTATCTGATCTCTACACATTCTCTGGTGGAATTGCTTCTCGTAGAAATCAATCGCAGTAAAATTGCCCACGGCGATGAAATATGGAAACCCGATGCTTTATTTTTAAAGTTCCTTGAAAGTGTAAGGGCAAATTTTAAAAATAATTATCAGGTCTCTCATTTTGCTGATCTTCTCGGAACGACTGAAGCCAAACTGAATGAGGTTTCAAAGCTTCATACCAGCAAAACGGCCCAGAATGTGATCTACAGCCTCATTATTTCTGAAGCTAAGAGACTTTTATTATATGAAAAGCTGACTGTAAAAGAAATTGCCTACCAGCTTGGTTTCAATGATCCTTTCTATTTTTCAAATTTCTTTAAAAAACATACTTCACAGTCTCCCAAAGAGTATCAAAAAACAGTAAAGGAAATTTAAAATCAGGATGGAGATCGGTACAAAGTTGGGGCCAGGCAAAAAATGTAATAATCCGTTGATGAAGCAATATGGCCTGTTGCTTAGAAAGAATCAATGAAATTGATTCCACCTTTGCCTCCTTAAAAATATAATATCAACTTCTTAAAACTTTGCGTCTGAATTAATTCCAAATCAGTCTTAAAAGTTGGAGAAATTGTAATGCTGGATTTTATAATACGCAAAGATTTATTTTCAATTCCGTTTTATCTTAAGTGAGCAATGAAGTGAATCGATATTCTATCGATTATGATGAAGCATGTGTTTAAATTTATAGCTAAATGTCAACATCCTAAATTATCTACAGCATTTGAGGCTCGCCCAGAATTGTTTTATACATCATCACTTCCAGATTCCTTCTCCAATATTACATGCTTTTCCCGGAATTGTCTATTCTTTAGGCGGCGGCTTTCGCTGAACTTTGTACTGTAATTAAAACCTAAAAATTATACGTATGAAAACGCAACAGGATACCGCCGTTTTTTTATTAAGAATTGCTCTGGCTGCCGGGTTTTTATCAGCAGTAGCAAGCAGGCTGAATCTTTGGGGAACTCAATCTTCAGGCTGGAAAAAATTTATAGATTATACTGCTGAAACCAATTCATTTTTACCACCATCGTGGGCAACCATTATTGCAGTATTATCGACCATTGCTGAACTGTCAATCGGTATTCTGCTTCTTCTGGGTTATCAGATAAAAAGAACAGCAAGGTACGCCTCTGTGCTCACTTTATTTTTTGCTATAGCCATGAGCATTTCTTTTGGAATTAAAGAACCTCTGGACTATTCAGTCTTCGCATTCAGTGCAGGAGCATTTCTTCTGAGTACATTTTCCCATTATAAATGGAGTTTTGACCATTTCTTACAGCAATAACAATTAAAATTTATATCACATGAACACCAACATCCACGATTACATCGTAAAAACAGAACAGAAAGAATGGCAGCCTTTGATTGAAAAAGGAATTCATTATGAAGGTATTTTTGTAAAATCCTTAAAATTTGATCCTGAAAAAAACCGTTCTACCAGTATTCTTTTAAAATTTGAACCGGGAGCGAGCTATCCTTATCATAATCATCCTGCAGGAGAGGAATTATTTATCATGGAAGGTGATGCAACTATTGCAGGAGCCCCACTTGAAAAAGGAGATTACCTATATACTCCGCCTGGCTTTAAACATTCAGTAAAATCGGAGTATGGCTGTACCATTCTTTTTGTGGTACCGGAAGAAGTGGAAATTCTTTAAGCTGATTACACACAAAACCACAGTAAACTTTTACCGTGGTTTTATAATTTTAAATGATAAAATGGGAATTGTTATTTCAAAACTGTTTTATCAGTTGATATCGTTCTGAAATCAATTAACGTTTTGTTCTTTCTTATGATATCCACCAAAGTCTGTACTGAAAAGGTAAGAATAATATACAACGGGATCAGCATACATACGTATCCGATTTCATGTTGTCGATATCCGAAAATTCCTTTTCCCCAGGAGATTAATATCCATTGAATCATGTACATTGAGGTCAGATTTTTACTGCAATATTTGAGAACACGTATAAAACCATTTTCTTTGGCGTTTGCCGTAAACGTATTAATCAGCCATAAAAACAGTAGTGTCCAGCCTGCAAAATAAAAAACACCTCCGGGACCCATATGATAAAAACCATTGTAATGATAATCACCATACAGAAAAACCAGCGGTGCTCCTATGGCGATAAATAACAGTCCGGCATAGAGCATATTTCTAAATATCTGTTGGGTATTGTAATTCATCTCCTGAAACCATTTCCCGAAAAACATTCCGATGATGATAAAGGCCATCCATGGAAAAACAGGGAAATAGACATATGCCGGATAATCGGTATTGAAAAGGAGATCCAGGACATAATTGATCACAGGATAATCCAGGTTAATTCCGCTTACTTCCCTGGATACCAGTGCAACGAATAAACCTATTGTCAGAATGATATATTTATTTTTGACATATTCTCTGATAAATCCTACCAACAACAAGGACATCCCTGCCAGCTGTAAAATATCACCCAATTGTACCAGATATACATACTGCTGTTCTATAGGTGCATCCCATCCATATTTTTGGATAAAATTATCAGGAGCAAAATTAAAAATCACAGGAATCATAAACTTCATAAAGTTCATGAACAACCCTGCAAATACCAGTAAAGCACCTCGTTTTAAAGCACTTTTAAGACTTTGATGACTGGAAGTCATGAAAGTAATTCCCATACAGATCAGGAAAATGGAAGTTCCCCTTCCAAGAAAAACAATAAAACTGCCGACAGCTGTTTCATATTGTGATTTTACATTGGCATACACCAATAAGGTATGTATAATGATCATTCCGATGACACTTATACCTTTTATTACATCCAGAGTAAGGATTCTTTTGTTTTGTAGTTCCATAGTTTTTGTGAAAATGTGGATTAGATGGATAAAATTGTACTCATTAATGATTTTTTTAATAATATTTTTATTTATTCTAAATAAAAAATCAAATATACAAATTAAAACCACTTCTCATAATTCATGAATCAATTTTCATAAAATAGTAATACTTAAACACTTACTTCAATATAATTACAATAATATCTTCAACACTCAAGTATGTAACTTTCCCTTGAAACGTCAGAAATGAAAGTTTAATACTCTATGTCCTCTAATAAAAAACTCTTCCAGCAGGAAGAGTTTTTATCATATCTAAACTTATAGCTTTAAATTATAGGAAATGATCTTTTAGAAATCATAGTCCCGAACCAAGCATTTTTATCCATATCGGTTTATACACAGGATTTTTAATTCCTTCCACATGATATGGATTAGGAGGGGTACGATTATTGGTTGGCTGATCCATAGGCTGGTCTAAAGCAAAAACATTTTCTGCAGGGATATGCAGTTCTTTACAGATTTCCGCTAACTCTTTTGCGGCAACTTCTTTCACATGATAGGTTGCAAAAACATTTTGAGGTGATGTTACCAATTTTTGCGAGTACCAGCCTGCTATCTTTTTCGTTTTGGAATCACTGTAATCCCATCCTCCTGAAAAGCTGATGATTCTTGCCACAGACTCATGCTGAGCAATAAATTCAGCCATTCCTCCCCCCTGAGACTGACCGGCTATAGCGATTTTGCTCCAGACAGGTTTACCTGTGTTGTGATCAAGATACTGAGACCATGCACCCTCTTTATCATTTTTTGACAAATACTGTAAAAGTTTTGTCAGGCGAGGTATTATGGCATCCTGATACTGATCCTGAATAGGCAGGAAAGTATTATCACCATAAATACGTTTTCTACGGAACTCCGCAGCACAGTCAACATTTTTACTCAAATAATCTCCTTTACAAACCTGTGAAACACCAGGTGAACTTATAAAAGAGAGTGCTATGATTCTGTATCCCTGATCCAATGCTGTTTTTAAAAAATCTTGGGGAACATGATCAGTTGATCCTTTGGTTCCCGTAAGCCAAAGCAATACCTTATTATTTTTAATGGCCTTGTCATAAATTACAATATGTGCACTGTCCCAACTCTTTACCGAAGGATCAGCTTCACTGGGCTTCACTTTAAGTGTTTTATAGCCGGAAAAATCAATTGCCGGACTTACCTTTTGTGCTGTCAAATTAGCGGACGAACTTACTATAAATGACACAATTAATGTCACTATAACCAATAACGAAATCTTTTTTTCCATAGTATTTAAATTATTTAACTGTTAAAACTCTATAGAGTATGGTTATCAGTCTACAATCAAATTCCTAAAATAAAATCCACCCCCATTTGTGCATGCAGTAGCGTGGTATTGAATACCGGAATCTCCAGATCATTTTGTCCAATAATAATCGGAAATTCTGTACATCCCAATATGATGCCTTCAGCGCCCATTGTTTCCAGGATTACAATCTGATCCAGTATATATTTTTTTGTTTCAGGCTTTAAAATACCAAGAGACAGTTCTTTTTGTATAATGGTATGAAGTTTTTCTCTGTCTTTCTTTTGGTCGGGTACCATTATATCAATATCATATTTATCTTTTAGGATTTTCTCAATAAATGGCTCCTCCATGGTAAATACTGTCCCAATAAGCCCAACTTTACGAAGCCCTTTCTTGCGGACTGCAGCGCCTATCGCGTCTCCAATATGCAGTATGGGAATCATGCTATGCCGTTGCACTTCATGAAACACTTTATGGGGTGTATTAGCACAAAATATTGCTGCAGAGGCTCCGGCTTTATATAATTGATCACAGGCTTCAATCAGCATTGCTGCAATTGTATCCCAATGATCCGACTTTTGCAACTGATGCATAGAATACTGATCAAGATTTACTAATACAAGAGGAGGATTTGTATTATTACCGAAATGGTCATTGATGGTTTGGTTCAGGTACATGTAATATTCCAGCGTTGAATGCCAGGAAAGACCTCCGACAAGACCTAATTTCCGTAATGTGGGATGGTGCAGAGGATAACACGGAGAATTTTGATTATAATTATTCATGACAGTTTTGTTTGCAGTTCTCTGCAGCTGGCACTTGTACTGCAAAGCCGGAAATCTCACCCTCTTTTTTACAAAATAATCGTATACAATTTATAGGGAAGTGCATTTTCTATTTTTTACCAAGATTAAGAAAAAAACAGTGAGAAGCATAATAACACCCTACAACATATATACGCCACTTTGTAGAGGTACCACAAAAACTACTCACAGATACTGCCTTTTTTTGCTTTTTGAAAACACACAGTAACACGAATTACTAATCAATCTATTATGTAATAAGCTCAAAACCGATTTTGGGGTTAATAATTCTTGTCGTTAAAATTATTGTATTGAAATACAGGAAAAATAGACAGTTCCATCTGAGGTACATTCCAGCAATTAGTATCTAAAACAGCAAATTATAAGCTCATTATGTATATGCTCCCCTCAATATTTTTTACAGACAGCAACCAAAGATCACATAATATTTTATTATATAATCACTATAATGTGGTTTAATATATTCATATTTAAAAAAAATTTCAAATGTTTTATACAAATAAAAATGCACATCTGGAATATATATAGTGTATATATGATGTATGTACAATCTGAGCCATATTGACCCAATACATATTACCTTTGCGCAGCTCTTTCAGATCTATTAACACAAAGAAAAAAATTAATTTTAATTATAATGTGTATGAAAAAAAAATTATTCTTAACAGGCTTGCTTACTACTTTTTCTCTGGTAGCAAAATCACAGGTGGGTGTTAATACCGCAGCCCCCTCGGCAACGCTTGACGTAACAGCTAAAAACAGCACAGGTACAGGTACAGCAGTAGAGGGAATATTGATTCCAAGAGTAGACCGGCAAAAAGCTCAGAGCATGACCGGAGTCCCTGTATCCACACTAATCTATGTAAACAGTATCGCTACTGGCACCAATACAGGCACTGCCCTGAATATTGATGCTGTTGGCTATTATTATTATAATGGTACTGTATGGACCAAGTTGACCAACCCGATTAATATTTATAATGCAGATGGTACCCTTACCGGTAACAGAACCGTAACCCAGGGAGCCAATACTTTAGCATTTACAGGAACGCAGGCCAATGCATTTTCAGTGGATGGCAATACCTTATCTGTGGATGCTGCCAATAATCGCGTAGGAATAGGAACAGTTTCTCCTACTAGTAAACTGGTGGTAAAAGGTACTAATGCCCAGCCTTCAGCAATGGGCACAGCCAATACCAATGCCACCTTCAGAGTGGATGGAGATACCAGCCATTCTTTGGATTTCGGAACCTATACCACCACTCCTTTCGGATCTTATATTTCCAGCCAGAACAAAGCATCTGCAGCAACCCTTCCTTTGGTACTGAACCCGGCAGGAGGAAATGTGGGAATTGGAGTCAATGCCCCTACAAGCAAATTACATGTAGAAGGCAGCCAGTTGCTTAATGCTGCGGTTACCACAGCTCAGACTAAAAATGCATTAGATATTAATGTTGGGCAGGATGGCTTCAGCTATGGTAACCGTACAGAAAATTTCGGTATTAATATGAGGTCTTCTTCTTCAGCTGCTACAGGTCCTATTTCACGTATTAATTTTGGTGATACTTCAACGTCGTCAGCCACAGGCAATCGTTACCTCTCTTTTAGTGTTGGCCAGACTCCTAACGAACTGATGTATCTTACTGATGCTAATTCCGGAAGAGTGGGGATAGGAACGACATCGCCTTCAACAAAAGTTGATATTAATGGAAATCTCAGAATAGGAACAGCTTCGGGTTCTAATAGCTCAGGTAATGTATCTACTTTAGTAAGAGATAACACAACGGGAGAAGTGAAAGTAGCCACATCCCCAACCGGAAATACGGCGATGTTCAATTATATTACCTACACACTTTCTAATGTTGACGGGGATTATATTAGTGATTATGATACCAAAATAAGTACAGCAGATTATTCAGTAGTAGTGGTAGGAATTTTCTTTACCTCCCCTTTAAAAGTTATAGCACCGGGCTCCGCTCAACCTTACTTCTCCCCTTCCAACGTACTTGCTTATCAACAAAATTCTACCTGGCATTTGCTAGCCGACTATCCAAACACTGCTCCAGCTTCCAATGGCACATGGGCTATTAACTGTCTGGTAATCAACAACAGTCTGATTAAAAGTATTCCTGGTGTAAACCAGGACTTAGGAGGAAGTAGTACGGGAGCAGCAGCAGGACCACCCGCGGGATTATAAAAATTTCGCTAACTTATCCTGATATTCACTATAAATAAACCGGAACAAAAATTTTGTTCCGGTTTATTTATACAATGGATTCTTAAATATCCTTTACAAGTATTTTTTTCATATAATCGCTCTTCTGTTTCTGTAAAATCTCTATTTTTTCATAAGAATCTTATTCCTGAAGACTAAACAATTGTGTTTAGGTAGGAAAAGCTTTTCAGGAAAAGAAAGTATGAAATTGATAGCTTTTGATATCATATACAAGACAGATGTTGTAAAAATACACACCCAGACCCTGCCTTGTGCTTTCTCTTCTCAATCATCAGGATTTCAGATGGCTGATGAGAACAAAATAAGCTGGTAAAAATACTTACAAAATATAATAACCAAATGAAGGTGGTATGACGAAAACATGTATTCCGAAATAATAAGCTTCACACTAAAGTACGACCTGTCATTATCTCTGGAAAATTAGCTAGCTGTACTTTATTGTAAATTCTGTTCGCTTTTAATTCGCTTTTAATAAATAAGCTATACCCAAAAGTATAGCTTATCCTTCATGACAATTTTAATGTCAAAAATGACCAAATACAAATCCGATTCTTTAAAAGATCATGCTATAGATTTTCAATAAATAAGAGATTCCTGTCTTCTATAATTTAATAAATTAAATCAAAACATTGATTTTTCTATACTTTTATAATATATGTCACTTTTTTAATTACCTAAATAAACAAACATATTGACACTTAAACTTTGAGGCTGTATATTGATGGACTGCTGTGCTACGCCCCCATTTACACTATTTGTGGTAAATGAATGGGAGTGCGGATTTTGGTGTAATACATTAGTATTAACATGATCAAGATTTCTCGTACCTGTACCAATTTTACCGGCTAAGAAGGTATATGAATAAGCATCAGTTGCCGGTTTACCATTGTTATTGATAATATCATACATTATAGTAGGCTCAGCTGAACTGGTGGTACCAGATAACTGAAAATTAGGCAATTGATTCCTTGCTATTGTACGGGAGTTATTGCTGTTAATACTTCCCAATCTTGTACCGTCCTGTACTAAGTAGGAGTTGCTGGCATTAGGAATATATGATGAAAAACCTAAAGAATTTGCAGCGCCTCTTTGAGTAGTGGTCAGGCCTCCTACTGATCTTCCATCAAGTTTTACCCATCCACCGTGATCCGAAACCGAAAAACTTGCCTTAATATCTCCAATATTAGCTGAACTTACCCCAACAGTACCTCCATCGGTAGATCTCCAGTTTGAATTACTGAAAACATATTCCAATGCTTTACCATTAGGAACAGTAACCCCATTCAGTGTTGCTCCAAATCCTCCCGAAGTATTGTTAAACACAACAAGTCTCTGACCAGCATTAGGCGCTGCAAATGCATTAATTGTAATTGTTCCTGTAGCAGTACCGGTAAGCTGAACCTGACCTACATTAGGTGGAACCGTTACAGTATTACCGGAAACAGCTAATACAATTTCACGGTTGGTAATCGCTCCATTAACATCCAGTGCTGTACCTGGAGTTGTGTTAACACCTACATTCCCCCCTTCTGGGTTTAACACCAAAGGAAGCCCTGCAGCGGCTGTTTTGTTCTGGCTTGAAATATAAGATCCATAAGGAGAGTTTGCATAGGTTCCGAAATCAAGGGCATGATTACTGCTTCCATCAACCCGAAGCGTGGCATTGGTAGTTGCTGTCCCTTGTGCAGAAGGCTGTGCATTACTCCCGGCTATCACCAGTTTATTAGTGGGAGTTACAGTTCCTACTCCAATATTTCCTCCTGAGGTAATAGTCATTTTTTGAGTATTATTGGTAGTAAATCTCAGATCATTGGCTGTAGTGGTTCCCACAGAAACTACACCTCCTCCGATATATGTTTTCAGATTAACTGTACCATTGGTATGATTCAATCCAAAGCTGTTATCAGGGGTGCTAATGGTAAGTTTGGTATCCGGTGCAGTGGTACCAAGACCTACACGGTCATTGGCAGCATCTACGGATAAGGTATTTCCATCTACAGAAAATGCATTGGTCTGCGTCCCTGTAAATGCTAAGGTATTCCCTCCCTGTGTTACGATCCTGTTACCGGTAAGGGTACCGTCTGCTGTATAAATATTAGTAGAAGTTGTTCCTCCTGCACCACCATCAGTAGATCTCCAGCCAGAGTTACTGTATACATATTCCAAAGCCTTGCCATTAGGAATGGTAACACCTCCCAATGTAGCACCGAATCCACCTGTTGTATTATTATAAACTATAAGACGCTGCCCTGGGTTAGGAGCGGCAGGTGCAGTAATAACAACCGCACTGGTAGCAGCACCGGTAAGTTGTACCAAACTTACATTAGCAGGTATCGTAACAGCATTACCTGCAA
Source organism: Chryseobacterium sp. X308 (assembly GCF_020733145.1). Lineage (NCBI taxonomy): Bacteria > Pseudomonadati > Bacteroidota > Flavobacteriia > Flavobacteriales > Weeksellaceae > Chryseobacterium > Chryseobacterium sp. X308. Next base: position 73,486 of record NZ_JAJFZH010000012.1, on the reverse strand, counting down.
CGGCTAAAGCAGTTTCACGGTTGGTAATCGCTCCATTCACATCCAGTGTAGTACCCGGAGAGATGAGCCCCAGTCCCAGATTACCATTAGGAGTCATCACCAGATCATCTTTAGCCTGAGCGGAAGTAGGTACTCCACTTGTTGGATTATTTTTCATCCCATCAACACTAAATATTCCCTGAGGATTACTGGTATTGATCCCCACCTGTGATTTCGCTGCCAGTGAAAACATAATAAATATGCTTGTTAATAATAATTTCTTTTTTCATCATTTGTGTATTAATTAATTTGAATAAATTAGTTGAGTATTAAAAAATCAATTGTGTTGTGAATAGTGCCATAAAATTAACACAGTGCAATATTAGAACACTTAAAATAAAACTCACATTTCAAATCTACATCATCCATGCAACACGATACATCATTTATACATTAAAGAGAAAATCTATATAGGCAAGAATCAATAACACACACGAAATCAACAGATTTAAAATCCGTCTCTCTATACTTAAATGAAATGTTTGTTTTTTTATACATAATAAAAAAACTATCCTATTCATATCAGAAAACAAGGAATAATTTACATCAGATAATTAATGTAAAACTAATGGACAACTATACCGGATGTAAGTGCCAGCAACAAAACGTTCAAAACGATAGTTTGTATATTCAAAAAATGTAACACCCAAGCCAATTAGGAGGGTGATTATCAAGGTTACTAACAGGAATATAGTACGAGAAGAAAAATAGCAAGTCTTATTATGACAAGTCTATGAAGTTAAACAAGCCAATAGCAAAGCAATAATAAAAACTTGCTCCAGTTTTTCTCTGAAATTGTATTCACTTACACTAGATTAACATTTCTAAGGCTCTAATATAGATCTGAAAAAAAGATACAGATTTGTCTCGCTTTCCAGATTCAGTTTTTTCCGTATTCTGTATTTTTTTGTCTGTACAGATCTATGCTCCATAGACACACACTGAGCAATTTCCTTTGACGAAAAGCCAAGCCATATCATGGCACAAAAAGTTAAATCCGATTTGGAAAGACTAGGATTTATTTTCAACAACTCCCTGAATAATTCCGGATAGGTTTCCTGGAATTTAGGAAAAAAATCAGCTTTTTTTTCTCTGGCAAGCTGAATGATATGCTCATAATTTTCACTGAGTTTTCTTTTCAGGTCTTTTGTTTCTTGCCCTATTTCAAAAATTACTTTTTCACTTTCCGCCAGCTTCTTTTTCTTTTTTCTGACACGCAAATAAAAGTAAATGGTAATTAGAATAATCAGCAGCATTAAGATACCACTATACCACAGCGTGGTATTATTTTGTTTTTTAAACTGAACCTTTTCGTTTTCTCTATCTTTATTCAGTCTGTTGATGGAGAGATCTACCGCCTGATTCTGATTCGCATTAAGGCTGTCCTGCAATGAGATTGCTTTGTTTATATATTCATTTTCTTTATCAGTATTACCCTCTTTTTTATAAAGTACAGACAGCTCCTTATAATTGTTAAGAATAAGCTTTGGCCTGTTAACCTGTTTTGCAAGCCCGATCGACATCTTAATTGCATTGATAGCCTGGCTGATTTTTCCCTGACTGTTCAGAAATACTCCATAATTCTGTAAAACAACAGCTCTCTGGAATTTGTTATGTTTAAATTTTTTGGTTTCCAAAAGCACAAAAGCTTTTTGAAAGTAATATCTGGCAGAATCAGGTTTCACTTCAAATATGGTATAGTGCTGTGCAACATTAGCTACATCAAGAGGGTTCGCTTCTATTTTCATAGCTTTATGCAGGTAAATAATCCCAGAATCAGGTCGGTCAACCTTGTACATGTATACAGATCTGATTGAATAGACATAACGTAAAAACAGGCGGCAGTCACGGTTATCTTTTCTCAGCTTCAAACCATAATTCATAGCTTTTGAATTGTATTCCAAAGCCAGCTTGCTCACATCCATCTTACCGTAAACCTGAGCGTACTCCTGATTAATTTTACCCAAAAGAAAATTATTAGTGCTTTTCCCGGATATATCTTCAGCCTTGTTTAAATATTCTAATCCTTTCTTTAAATCGCCCCCAAATAAATACCGGTTAGCAATATTGGCATATCCCATTGCTTCTCCTTCGCGATAGCCAATCCGGATTGCTTCCTTTATAATTCCTTTATTCCAACGGATAAGATCATCGTCAGATATTCTCGTCCGAAGTACTTCGTTTGTTTTTATCAGTAAAGTATCAATATTCCTTTCTGTATATCGTTGTGAAAATAATTCCGAACAACATATTATGAAAGAAAATAAAATTATTTTATTCATTTTTTTTAAAAAAAACATAATAACAAGTTGCTGATTAAAGATAAAAAAATACTTATAATAACCAAATAAAAATATTATGATAAGAATATCAGACCAATATTTCCAATTTGAAAGAATAACATTATTGCAAGAGAAACAAGGCACAGCTCCCCATCCATTATAATTTACTGCTTTTTACAATATAATTACTCCTTTTTTGAGTGTTATCTTTTCTTTGTTTTTATTTACACGGATAACAAGATTGGGAATCACATCAAAATATGTGTCGTCTCCCGTTTTCACCTGATACCGGTAATAAATTCATTTTTTCTTTTTTTTGCTTTAAAGAAATGATTCAACCCTATTATTGGTTACGGATGTCCGGAATCTCACAAAGAGATCAGGGATTCACTTTTCTTATACACATATCTATTTTATTTTCCACAAGGTTAAAAAAAAGTGATAAAAAATGCATAATAACAACATACAGCGTAGATACATCATCCTCTCAAACCACTATGAATAAAGGGTTACAAAATTCGGTACAACTTCACTACATCTTCAACAAATGCATTCGATTTCCACCTGACAGCAAAAAAAATTCCGGACTCAAATCAACATGTGCTTAAAACAGATATAAAGATGATCAAAACATAATTAGCCGTCTCTTTACTAACTTAAATCAAAAACACACTCCTTATGATAATTTTTCTACCATAAATCATGATTTGAATTATACCGGCAAATCTATCTTTATTGTCAACCTCTTTTAGCAAACTGATAAAAAGCAACAAAGATAAAAAACAAAGATAGTATTTTCATAATTAATTCACTTATTTGTGGTTTAATTTATTAAAGTTTTTTTCCTATAAAGCTTATTTTTTCAACGAAAACACGAAAATGATGTATTTACGATATACCCATGTTGTATCTATGATGAGCATGTAATATGCTTTATAACTTCACCAAGTATTACCTTTGCCTTCCAATCAATAGTAGAACACACAGATACAGTTCACCAATATGTTCACGGCTATTATAACTGTTGATATAAGAAAATTATTAATTAACGCATATTATGAAAAAAAATTTATTTGTAGTAGGATTGCTTGCTACCTTTTCATTGGCAAAATCACAGGTGGGGATTAATACCTCAACTCCCACCGCAACCCTAGATGTAACAGCTAAAAACAGCACAGGTACTGGTACAACAGTTGAAGGACTGCTTATTCCCAGAGTAGACAGGCAAAAAGCTCAGAGCATGACCGGAGTTCCGGTATCAACCCTTATCTATGTAAACAGCATCGCTACAGGTACCGCTGCGGGCACCGCTTTGAACATTGATACCGTTGGCTATTATTATTATAATGGTACCGTATGGACAAAGCTGCATAACCCGACAAATTCAACTGCTGCTAATCTTTACAATACGGATGGTACCCTTACAGCAAACCGTACCGTTACACAGGGAGCTAATACTCTTGCCTTTACAGGAACACAGACCAATTCATTTTCTGTAGATGGAACCACCTTATCTGTAGATGCGGCCAATGACCGTGTAGGTCTTGGTACTGCAACACCTGATACCAAACTTACCATCAGCACCCCCGATAATAGTTTTGGTTTAAACCATACCAATGGTACAGTGAACTTAAAGACATACATCGGAGGAGGAGCAGCCTCCGTGGGAACTACTACGGCAAACGATCTCAGATTTACAACGAATAACACTCAAAAAATGACTATTACTCCAGCTGGAGATGTAGGTATAGGTACCATCACGCCCGATACTAAACTTACCATCAGTACGCCTGATAATAGCTTTGGATTGAACCATACCAATGGGACAGTGAACTTAAAAACATATATCGGAGGAGGAGCAGCCTCCGTGGGAACCACTACTGCTAATGATCTGAGATTCACAACGAATAACACTCAAAAAATGACTATTACTCCAGCAGGAGATGTAGGTATAGGTACCGTCACACCCGACACTAAACTTACCATCAGTACAGGAGATAACAGCTTTGGATTAAACCATACCAATGGTACAGTGAATCTTAAAACTTATGTTGGAGGAGGAGCAGGTTATCTGGGGACTACCACTTCAAATAATCTGAACCTGATGGCCAATAACAATGCAAAAATGACTATTACTCCTGCAGGAAATGTCGGGGTAGGAATTAATACTCCTGATAATTCGGCTTTGCTGGATCTTAATGCTGCCAATAAAGGGCTTTTACTACCAAGGGTATCCCTGTCCTCCCCATCAGATGCGAGTACGGTTCCTTCGCCTGCCACCGGACTTATGGTGTATAATAATAATACAGCCATGTCACCTCAAGGTACGGGAGTTTATTATAACGGCGGAACTCCGGCAGCCCCGAATTGGGGTAAAATAGGTCCGGTTTCAAAAATGTATTTTAAATATTATACCTTTACAAACCCGAATGGAGATTTCATCTCTAATTTTGATACAAAAATACCTGTTTCTTCCTATACAGCTATTGTGGTGGGGTTTGACACCAACAATCATGGCAGCACTACTGCTGGCTTTAAAGGTAATGGATCTACCAATTTTGATTTTCAGGTACCAGATATATATACCTTTCAGCAGAACGGAACATGGAGAATTTATGCCGATGTTCCTAATGCAACTACTACATCAGGAAGTTCATTTGTTTGGGGGGTCAGATTGCTGATCATCTCCAACGAACAAATGACTATTTTGAGTGATGGCGGTTATAACCTTGGAGGCACCAGCGTCGGAGCGGCAACAGCATCTCCAGTTCCATAGCAGTAACCAATAACTAAGTCATCGGAATATATCCGGATTCAAATACTCTTCAAAAAATATTTTGAAGAGTATTTTATTTATCGATCAGTCCCTTTTAGTAACGAAGCTGTTTAAACTTATATATTCATTATTTTTAACTACAAAAGACACAAAAATTAAACATTTCATTTTTCAGAGTCAGACTTTATATATAATAGCCTACTTAAACTTTGTGAAAATCTTTGCCTGTTGAGCGAAGTCGAAATGTTCATCTTAAATGAGCTTTTGTGCATTCTCATTTTAAACTTACTTAAATAAACTCAAGTGTTTGTAAATGAAATCTTTTGTGATTTTTGTGGTTTTGTAAAGTGTAAATAACTTTAATAACAGCTTTGACAGGCTCAGCAGGACAACGCTTAAAAATCTCAGTTGCTATTCGGGTTGTCACCCTGAGCCTGTCGAAGGGCTGTTAATAAAAAAATCTTTTGTTAATGATTAATCCTGGTATTCATAAAAGATATACGTCAATAATGTTATTAAACCTTGATGATCTGAGATACCTGCTCAACCAGATTTGTATTTTTAAAATATGCAGTAAGCACATTAGACTTTTTACAACCATTATTTTATTCAAAATAAAAATACCTATCTATAATTCCACCGATGTCTGCCAGTCTATAGAAACATATACTTTGCAACTATAAATATTTTTAAAATCAAAACCTAAAAGTCATTAAAAAAGGATTAGAGAAAGCTAAAACACAGCATTTTTAAGGTTTAAATAAAAAACATAAAACGTATAACAGATTAATTATTTCACACAACAATGATAATATAAAGTATAAAATTCAAGAGTCATACCCAAATGATGTATGTATGATGTACGTATGTTGTATGTGAAAAACATACAACAACCTTAAATAAGCTTATTTTTGTTAAAGATATTAAGGATATTATGAATGTTATGGAATAAGCTTAAGACAAAGAAAAGCAATACTATGCAGCAAAGATTTTTATTTTGTTTTACTGTTTCATTTAAATAATAAAACATTGTGTTAAAGATTTAATACTGAACTTTTAGAGAAGACTATTGCTTCATGAATACAAAGAACATATAATCAATAAGTAAGGATACTCTGTTGCTATGATGGAGCCCGCGACAAAAAAGGAGATATTAATTTATTCTAATCTTAATTTCTTATATATTATGAAAAAAAATTTATTACTAGCAGGCTTGCTCACCACCTTTTCTCTGGTGGCAAAATCACAAGTGGGGATCAATACCAGTAATCCTCAGGGAATATTCAATATTGACGGATTAAAAAATAATCCGACAACGGGAGTACCTACAGCTGCTCAGGCTACAGATGACCTGGTGGTGACTTCTAATGGTAATCTCGGACTGGGGCTCATCGCTCCCGGTACTACACTGGATGTGAACGGAGCCATTACCAACCGGGAAACCGCTTTAGCCGTTGCAGGTAATGCTGTTACTATTCCGGCCAATGTAAGCCAGGTACAACTTACCGGCGCTGCTACTGCAACAGTTACTATTACTGCACCTGTTGCTCCCAATGCAGGGCAGCGAATCATTGTTTATAATAATACAACAGGAGGTTTTGGTGCTTCATTAGGCGGTGTTACTATTCCCAATGGCAAGGCTTTGGAATATGTATACAGTAATTCAGGCTGGAGAGCTACGGACGGAGGAGCTGTTGGAGGCTCTTCAGGTAATATCTATACAACAGACGGCACTCTAACAGGAAACAGAACGGTAACCCAGGGAGCTAATACCCTGACATTTACAGGAACACAAACCAATGCCTTTTCTGTAGATGGAAATACCTTGTCAGTGGACGCAGCCAACAACCGTATAGGAGTTGGTACCACTACCCCTACGAATAAGCTGGTAGTAGCAGGCACAAATGCCCAACCTTCAGCATTAGGTACAGCCAATACCAATGCCACATTTAGAGTTGACGGGGACAGCAGCCACGCTCTGGACTTCGGAACCTATACCAACAATCCTTACGGATCTTATATTTCCAGTCAGAACAAAACCGCAGCCACCCCCCTTCCTTTAGTACTGAATCCGGCAGGAGGAAATGTAGGAATTGGAATCGATAACCCTTCAACCAAATTACACGTACAAGGCAGCGAACTGCTGAATGCCGCTGTTACAACAGCTCAGACCAAAAATGCATTGGATATTAATGTTGGACAGGATGGTTTCAGCTATGGTAACCGTGCTGAAAATTTCGGCATCAATATGAGGTCTTCTTCTTCAGCCGGTACAGGGTCTATTTCACGTATTAATTTTGGGGATATTTCTACAACAACAGCAACAGGTAACCGTTACCTGTCTTTTAGTGTTGGCCAGACTCCTAACGAGCTGATGTATCTTACCGATGCCAATTCCGGAAGAGTAGGAATAGGAACAGTGTCCCCTACGAATAAACTGGTGGTAGCAGGTATCAATGCACAACCTTCAGCATTAGGTACAGCGAATACCAACGCCACATTTAGAATAGATGGTAATACCAGCCATGCTTTGGATTTCGGAACCTATACCAGCGCTCCTTTCGGGTCTTATATTTCCAGTCAGAATAAAACTGGAACTACAGGTCTTCCTTTAGTATTAAATCCGGTGGGAGGAAATGTAGGAGTGGGTACCAATGCTCCTGATAACTCAGCTTTGCTTGATCTTACTGCCACCAACAGAGGATTTTTGTTACCAAGAGTATCATTAACCTCAATGACAGATGGAACTACTATTCCTTCACCTGCAAAAGGACTTATGGTATACAATTCCAACACCGCATTAACTCCCTATGGAGAAGGAATTTATTCTAATTCAGGAACTCCGGCAGCTCCAAGATGGGATAAATTAGCCCCTCAGAAAAGTGATTTTGTTTTATCACAGGTAGTGGCCGTTGCAGCAACAGCTCCGGTAGATCAGGGCGCTGCAGGAGTAGGTAACGTTATAGACACTGTAAATCTTGGCTTGAGTTCTACAGTAGTGGTTCCTGCCAATTCTACTGCCAAAATATTAATGACCTACACTGTTCCAATGGGTACTTATCCTTTAAATAACAGCAATACAGTTGTTAATGGATATTTTGGTATACGTTTTCTCAGAAACGGCGTAGAAGCACCGGAGGGTTCCCGAAAATATTCTGTTCCATATTCAGATTCCGGATCGCATATGATGAGTGTGTCAGGGAGCTTTTCAGAAACCGTTGTTAACAGTGGATCATCACCTATCAATATAGTATACTCGCTTAATGGCTATGTGGAAGGTACTGTAAGTACTACCAGATTTAATATGTGGGCTTCATCCGGGGATAACTTTAACTGGGGTAAAGGATCTTTAAGTGGAACCGTGTTTGCTAAAGATAACTAATATAAAAAGATAACCTATACATTATAGAAAGATCTCTTGAGATAACTCAGAGATCTTTTTGTTTTTATGAATTTGATTTTTGCAAGCTCAGAATACACAAAATCAATCTTCCTGATTAAATAATTTTACTATAAATCATTATGACTTAGGTAATTCCGGTGGGCGCATTTTATATTTGTAACTGTTCAGTGTTTTTAAAAATGCTACGATATCAAACACCTCATCATCTGTTAAATTCAGTTTTTGGATCATTCCTGATTTATGGGGAAACTTTTGATCATTGATCTGTTCTCCTTTTGGAATTTCCCTTCCCATTCCGGCATTATACATCATGACGATGTTCGCCAGCTCAGGGAAAAGTCCGTTATGCATATAAGGTTTATTCTCGGAAACTTCTCTTAGTGCAGGAGTTTTGAATTTTCCTACATCTTCATTTTTTTGAGTAACAATGTACCGTCCCAGATCTTCGTATTTTCTTCCGTAATACGTCAGTCCCAGGTTATGGAATTTCTGGTCGGAAAAATAAGGTGTGTTGTGGCAGTTGATACAATTTGCTTTAGTTCTGAATAGATGAAGACCATTGATTTCGGAATCCGTTAAGGCATCTTTTTTTCCGGTCACGAATTTATCAAATCTTGAAGGTGGGCTTATCAGAGAACGTTCAAATGTAGCAATGGCTTTTGCAATTTTTTCTTCTGTCACATCTCCATTCCCGAAAGCTTTGACGAAAAAAGATCTATACCCTTTAACTTTTCTGATGTTCTTTGTTGCCATTGATATATGCAGATTCATTTCTACCGGATTTTCAATAGGTGCTTTCACCTGCTCTTCCAACGTTGCCGAACGGCCGTCCCAGAAAAGTGTTTTAGCATATCCGATATTTACCAAAGCAGGAGCATTTCTGGTACCTGTCTGCCTGTTGTGTCCAAAAGAAACCATGCTTCCGTCTGACCAGCCTGTTTCGGGATTATGGCAGCTGGCACAGGAAATTTGTCCGCTTCCTGACAATCTCGGATCAAAGAATAACATTTTTCCCAGCTCCGTTTTAGCTTCGGAATAGGGATTATCTTCAGGAAAACTCATTTTGGGCAACGGTCCGATATCCTGAAACCCTTCTTTAGCTTCATCAAATAAATAAGGTGCCGGCCATTTACTCTGATCACCACTGCTGTACAGTGTGCGAAGCTCTTCCACAGTATATCCTGCAGGATCATTAGAAGTATAACTTAGTAAACATAGTACTCCGGCAACTGCCAGAAAAGCAATATATCTTTCTTTCATTTATTTCAATACAATACTGAACTGTACAAAGATAACTTTATTAGCATGCTGATTGCAAAAGTTTTTCAATGCTGCAACTATGGCGACTGAAAAACATGCTGAAAATTAAATGCATAAGAAGAGGAACCGTGTTCCTGCAAATATTCTAGCCGTTTCAATGCTTCATCTATACCAGGATATTCATTATTTTTAATCCACCACATCGCATAGTGAGCTTTTCCGTATTTTTGGAACCATTCTCTTCTTCTTCTCAGAAAATCAACGTGGAATGTTTTATAAGTAAAATGTTCCAGGGAATCTATGTTTTCCCACACCGATAAATTGATGATAACCTGTTCATCGTTTAATGGATTAAAGCTTGTAGCATTGTTTTCATCATCTTTCAGTCTCCAGATAAATCCGTCGCTATTCTCTGCCAATTGGTTTACTGAATCCAAATGACTGACAAATTCATTCATCACCGGGTCTTCTATGTTGGTTCCTATCATTCGGGCAACATTAATTTGGGCTAGTTGATACATTTTTTTATTTCTTTTATTCTGATTAATATTGTGTAAAAATAGCTCCTGTACTATTACCATAAAATAACTATCAATTTAGATACTATAGAAAAGATGGAAAAAAAATGTGAGACCTTATTCGTTAATGTTGATCAGAAATCTTATCCCTGTGCTGTAAGTTTCGTCATGGATCTCATTGGAGGAAGATGGAAAGGGGTTATTCTCTGCCACTTAAAAAATGGGGATAAAAGGTTTGGCGAACTCAAGAAAGACCTTTCTTTTATTACAGAAACAACTTTAAGTATTCAGTTGAGGCAATTGGAAAAAGATCAGCTGATAACACGAACGGTATTTGGAACAAAGCCTCCGGTAAAAGTGGTATATAGTCTTTCAGATCTGGGGTTGTCATTTATTCCTTTATTGGATCATATCAATGATTGGGGTAAAATGATTCTGAAGGACAAAAAAGGTACTTAAAAAACTGTAACCCTATTTCTGAGGGCAGTAAATATCCTGTAAAATAAAACCCGGCAGCAAACTTTGTTTGCTGCCGGGTTGATTTATAATTAAATGTTAGTGTTTACATTTATTATTTTACTTCTTCGAAGTCTGCATCCTGTACATCTTCAGCTCCGGCGTTTCCACCAGCATTCTGAGCTCCTGCACCTGCATCAGCACCTGGCTGTTGACCCGCTGCATATAATTCTTCAGAAGCTGCCATCCATGCTGCATCTAATGCTTCAGTTTTAGCTTTCACATCATCAGCATTTTTAGCTTCGAACGCTGTTTTTAATTCTGCGTGAGCTGCTTCAATAGCTGCTTTTTTGTCAGCAGAAAGTTTCTCACCGAATTCTTTCAGTTGTTTTTCAGTCTGGAAGATCAATCCGTCAGCTTTGTTGAAGATTTCAACTTCTTCTTTTCTCTTGGCATCAGCCGCAGAGTTTTCCTGAGCTTCTTTCTTCATTCTTTCGATTTCTTCGTCAGAAAGACCTGAGGAAGCCTGGATTTTGATAGACTGCTCTTTACCAGTTCCTTTATCTTTAGCAGATACGCTTAGGATACCGTTCGCATCAATATCGAAAGTCACTTCAATCTGAGGAACTCCTCTTGGTGCTGGTGGAATATCTGTAAGGTCAAATCTACCGATTTCCTTATTATCGTTGAACATTGGTCTTTCCCCTTGTCCTACTCTGATGCTTACAGCCGGCTGGTTGTCAGAAGCTGTAGAGAATACTTCAGATTTTTTAGTTGGGATTGTAGTGTTCGCTTCAATTAATTTAGTGAATACAGAACCCATCGTTTCGATACCTAAAGAAAGTGGAGTAACGTCAAGTAGTAATACATCTTTTACATCACCTGTCAATACACCTCCCTGAATAGCTGCACCGATGGCTACAACCTCATCCGGGTTTACTCCTTTAGATGGTTTTTTACCGAAGAATTTTTCTACTTCTTCCTGGATAATCGGGATTCTTGTAGATCCACCTACCAGGATTACTTCGTCGATATCAGAAGTTGATAAACCAGCATCTTTTAATGCTTTAGCAACAGGCTCCATAGATCTTCTTACAAGATCAGCAGATAATTGCTCGAATTTAGCTTTTGTTAAAGTCTTCACTAAGTGCTTAGGACCTGTAGCAGTAGCTGTGATATATGGTAAGTTGATTTCAGTCTGAGGAGAAGAAGACAATTCAATTTTAGCTTTTTCAGCTGCTTCTTTCAATCTTTGAAGAGCAATAGCATCAGCTTTTAAATCTACACCTTCTTCAGCTTTGAACTCGTCAGCCATCCAGTTGATGATCACATCATCAAAGTCATCACCTCCTAAGTGCGTATCACCGTTTGTAGACAATACTTCAAATACACCGTCTCCTAAATCAAGGATAGAGATATCGAAAGTACCACCACCAAGGTCATATACTGCGATTTTCTGATCTTTATGGTTTTTATCAAGACCATAAGCTAACGCTGCAGCGGTAGGTTCGTTGATGATTCTTTCTACTTTAAGACCTGCAATTTCACCAGCTTCTTTAGTAGCTTGTCTCTGTGCGTCGTTGAAATATGCAGGAACAGTGATTACCGCTCTTGTTACTTCCTGACCAAGATAATCTTCAGCAGTTTTCTTCATTTTCTGAAGCGTCATTGCAGAAATTTCCTGTGGTGTATATTCTCTATCGTCGATTTTTACTTTTACTGTATCGTTTGGTCCGGCAACTACTTTATAAGGTACTCTTGTGATTTCAGAAGCATCATCTTTAAAGTGTGTTCCGATAAATCTTTTGATAGAGTAAACAGTTTTTGTTGGATTCGTTACAGCCTGTCTTTTTGCAGGATCACCTACTTTTCTTTCTCCGTCTTCCGTAAAAGCTACGATAGAAGGAGTAGTTCTTTTACCTTCTGCGTTAGGAATAACAACAGGGTCTTTACCCTCCATTACAGCAACACAAGAGTTGGTTGTTCCTAAGTCAATTCCAATTATTTTACTCATAATATTTTATATTTTTTCTATTTTTAATTTTAATTTACACTCTCAATTTCTCAATATCTGTACCATTCAAAAAATTATGACAAAATGACACAATAAAAATAAAAACCCCGATAAAATGGGGTTTTGAAATTATATTCAGGAAAAAAAATCATTTTTTTGAATGGAGATGTGTCAACTTTCATCAGTTTGCCCTGAGGTTTTATTTACTTTCTTTTAAAACCTGAATTAAAAAATAGCCAAGATCCGGATCCACAGGATATATTCTTCCGGTATTAATGCCAACTCCCACTCCATTTGTTCCAAAACCTACACCATCTATTCCAATACCTGAGAAGCTGTAGAATTTATTAAACTGCTCCGGTTTCCATTTTGCCCATACTGCCATTCCCGTAATTCCTCCTTTTACTATTTTCACTTCTTCATTTTCCTTTAAAGTAATCGTTATAAATGTATTGTCTCTTACTTCTTTTTTCTCTCCGTTTACTTTAAACTTTGAAATATTTCCGCTGTTTATAACGGGCTCACCGATGATATAAATTTTATTTTTTTCAATAAGTGTACTTTGATGCCTGATGTCGGGATCCTGTATATAGTAAGTATCTATTACCAATTCAGATTCATTTTGATGATCTCCTTCTTTAAAGCTCACAATGTGATAAGCATTTGCTCCTGAACTTTTTGCTTCATCAGCAATGGCTGTAAATAAATGTCCGAGATAAGTATTGGGATAATGCGCTTTGTACCTTCCTACAAATGCAGATTTATAGTTTTCCTGCTGCTGTAAAGGAATCATAAATTTCCGGGGAGACAGGTTTTCCAGATTTCCATTTTCCAGAACCTCTACATATTGACTGTGCCCCCAACCAAATAACTGCAGCAGAAGTATGATTATCAATTTTTTCATGACTAAAAGTTTTTATAATTCCGGGAAATATTTTCAAATAATGAATAAATTTTTGATAATATCCTGATATAAATATAGCAAAAACAACTGATAACCAGACCTTTTACAAGAAGACCCAATCAATAGAAGGAATTCCACATTCAATCTTCAAAAATTAATCAAAGTTTAACCTAAGAAATAGAGGCAGAATCTTTGTGAATTATTATTTTTGATAAAATATACACATTTAGAATGTCAATACACTTTAATCCCCGAGATATTACATGGCTTGCCTTTAATGAAAGAGTTTTGCAGGAAGCCATGGATGAAAAAGTTCCCTTACATTTAAGAATACGTTTCCTCGGAATCTTCTCCAACAATTTAGATGAATTTTTCAGAGTGCGTGTTGCCGGATTAAAGCGCGCCATGGATTTTAAGGAAAAAGTGATTGCCGAATCTTTTTATCAGCCGCCATCCAAGATCCTTCAGAGAATCAATGAAGTTGTGATGCGACAACAGCTGAATTTCGATAAAACCTGGAAAAAAATCCAGACCGAAATGGCTGATCATAAAGTTTTCATTAAGAATGCCAAAAACCTGACAGCCAACCAAAAAGAATTTGTCAGACAATATTTCGATGAAGTAGTAGAATCCAATGTGATCCCGATTCTCCTTCACGAAAATACTCCTATGCCTTATTTGCGTGACAAAAGTCTTTATCTGGGAGTAGCCATGAGGAAAAAAGACTGGCAGTATTCCAGTAATTATGCCATTATTGAAATTCCGTCCCGTTTTGTAGGAAGATTCGTATTGCTGCCAACGGAAGATCCGGAAGAAAAAAATGTAATGCTTCTGGAGGATGTGATTACCTTTAACCTTCCCCATATATTTTCTTATTTCGGATATGATGAATTTGCAGCCAATGCATTTAAAGTAACAAAAGATGCCGAACTGGATCTGGATAATGATATCAGAACCAACTTTGCAGAAAAAATAGAAAAAGGACTCAAAAACAGAAGAAAAGGAAAGCCTACCCGTTTTGTTTTTGATAAAGATATGGATAAAGCTCTGCTGGAACTCCTTATCAGAAAGCTGAACTTAACCAAGAAAGACAGCATCATTCCGGGAGGCAAAATTCATAATTTCAAGCATTTCATGGATTTTCCCGATGTATTTGAAAAGTATGAAAGACCTGTGGAAAGGACCTCTTTTACCCATCAGGCGTTTGAGCATGGGGAAAGAGTAACAGATGTCATTTTAAAAGAAGACGTTCTCCTTACTTTCCCTTATCATAAATATAATCCGGTGATTGATCTTCTTCGCGAGGCTGCGATGGATCCGGATGTAAAATCAATACAGATTACCGCTTACCGCCTTGCCAGCAGCTCAAAAATCATCAATGCCCTGATCTATGCGGCCAGAAATGGTAAAGAGGTAACGGTAATGCTTGAACTTCAGGCAAGATTTGATGAAGAATCCAATCTTGAATGGAAAGATATGCTGGAACCGGAGGGGATTACCGTACTTGTTGGCATTCCTAACAAAAAAGTACATGCCAAACTTTGTGTCATCAAGAAGAGAGCCCACAATAAAACAATCCAGTATGGCTTCGTAAGTACCGGAAATTTCAACGAAAAAACAGCCAGAATATATGGTGATCATCTGTTGCTGACTGCAGACCGAGGCATCATGGCAGATATCAATAAAGTCTTCAATGTGTTGAAAAAACCGAAAGATGACTTTATTTCCATTTTGAAAACTTGTAAAAATTTATTAGTTTGCCCTCAGTTTATGCGTGAAAAGATTGTTCACCATATCGATAAGGAAATCGAAGAAGCTAAGGCAGGACGAAGAGCAGAAATCATTGTCAAAGTAAACTCAATGAGTGACCGCGCACTGATTGAAAAAATATATGAAGCTGCTAAAGCCGGAGTGGTAACCAGAATGATTGTAAGAGGTATCTATTGTGCCGTAAACCAAAAGGAATTCAAAGAAAAAATAAAAGCCATCAGTATTGTAGATGAATATCTGGAACACGCCAGAGTTATGTATTTTTACAATAAAGGGGCTGAAGACATGTACATTTCTTCCGCAGACTGGATGACAAGAAACCTTGACTACAGGATTGAAGCAGCCGCTAAAATCACTGATAAGAACCTTAAGAAGGAATTAAAAGATATTCTTGATATCCAGCTTAGAGATAACGTAAAAGCAAGGATTTTAGATAAAAAACTGAGCAATGAATACGTAAGAAATGATAAAAAAGAATGCCGATCACAAATAGAAACCTATAAATATTTAAAAGCTAAAACAAGCAAGAAATGAAGATAGCAGCGATAGACATAGGGAGTAATGCAGCCCGCCTTCTTATCAATGAGGTAAAGATCAATAACAGAAAGCCTGAATTTATTAAGCTGAACCTTCTCAGAATTCCTCTGAGACTGGGAATGGATGTTTTTACCATCGGAAAGATAGGTCCGGAAAGAGAAAAAATGGTCATTGATTCTATGAAAATCTTCAGTGATCTGATGAAAATATACAAAGTAGACCACTACAGAGCCTGTGCTACCAGTGCTATGCGTGATGCTGCCAACGGTAATGAAATTATCGATCTGGTAAAAAATACCTCCGGAATTGATATTGAAATCATTTCCGGTGATGAAGAAGCAACGCTGATCTACGAAAATCATGTGGCAGAAGGCCTTGACAAAGAATTCGCCTATTTATATATCGACGTGGGCGGAGGTTCTACAGAACTGACCTTCTACGAAAATGGCAAGATGGTTTACGAAAAATCTTTCAACATCGGAACAATCCGTCTTCTCAACAATCTTGTTACGATGGATAACTGGAAAGAAATGAAGGAGGAAATCAAGAAAAATATTGTCAGCAAAAAGCCGATTGTTGCCATCGGTTCGGGTGGAAATATCAACAAAGTATTCTCTATGAGCAAGACCAAAGATGGAAAACCAATGTCTCTGTCTCATCTGAAAAAGGTTTACAAAGAATTCAATGAACTTTCTGTGGAAGAAAGAATGACCAACTACAACCTTAGAGAGGATCGTGCCGATGTATTGGTACATGCCCTGGGAATTTTTAACAATGTCATGTCATGGTCTGATATCAATAAGATCTTTGTTCCTAAAATTTCCGTAGCAGACGGATTGATCCATAATATTTACAGTCAGCTGCGACATAAAAAGTAAAGCTTATAAAGATATTGAAGGCCAGCGCATTTTTTGCGCTGGCTTTTTATTTTAAAAATATTTCCATGTCATTGCGAACAGGTTGAAGGTCTGCAAACATGGTTCATACGTGATGAAGCAATCTCTATTATTAAGTTTTGGGCAAAGCCAGTAGAAGGTGGCTCATTTTTTAAGGCGGGCTAAAGCCCACCCCTATTGAATTATTGAATCCGGACATTTAAGACATTATCTTTTATCTTTTATCTTTTATCTTTTATCTTTTATCCAAAATTTTAAAGTAAAACCCTATCCCTATCCGTCATATCCAATATCAATAGCAAAGCAATGAACCCAATCAAAATAATTCTTACAGGAGCTACGGGAATGGTAGGCGAAGGTGTTTTAATGGAATGTCTTGAAAACCCGGATGTTTCCGAAATCCTGAGCATAAGCAGAAAACCCTCCGGGAAAACGCATCCTAAGCTGAAAGAATATCTCGTCCCTGACTTTCTTTCGCTCGATCTGAATGATGAAAAGCTAAAAGGATATGATGCCTGCTTTTTCTGTGCAGGAATCAGCAGTATTGGCATGAATGAAGAAGAATACACACAAATCACTTATGATACAACCCTTCATTTTGCAAAAGCAGTTTTGAATCAAAACCCTGAAATGGTCTTTAACTATGTTTCCGGGGCAGGTACAGACAGCACAGAGAGTGGAAAAATGATGTGGGCCCGTGTAAAAGGAAAAACAGAAAATGATCTGAAAAGAATGAATTTCAGAGGCGCTTATAATTTCCGTCCGGGATTTATGAAACCTGTTGAGGGTCAAATCAATGTAAAATGGTTTTTTAAACCTTTTTATTTGGATTTTTCCTGTATTTTTTCAGTCAAAATCATTAACTTTACACGAAGTGAGTAGAGCAATGATCAAGGTGACACAAAAAGGATACCCTACATCTACTTTAGAAATTAGAGATATTAAAAATTTAGCGCTATGAGAGACATGTTAAAAAGAATTGTTCTGGTTATTTTTGTGCTCTTGCTTGTGACTGCTGTTTCAGGATATTTTTATATGCAGAAACATCCTTTGGAAGGAAATAAATCAGGAACAATTTTAAACTTTTCGGGAAAATCAGGAAAATAATTTCACTATAAAGTTTCTTATTCACATAATTTTTATCTTTTATTGGAAATAAACCTATTTTTTAAACATTTCTTAAAGTTCCATTAAAATAATTGCAAGGTATAAAGTTCATTTTTGTATTTATCTAATTGAAATAAAAAATGATCAACAACTACCTATTAAAAGGGTCTGTGATTGCCGCATTCTTCTTTCAGAGCGGTCTTTTCGGGCAGACACTGATTCATTACTGGAATTTTAACGATAATGCTTCTGCAGCCACAATTACGACCCCTACTTCTACGATGGTAAATGGTTCTCTTGCACCTATAGCAGGAGGAACGAGTGTTATTGATTTTGCCGGAGGTACCGGACAGAATTTTAGTCTGCAAAATTTAAATGCAAGAAACGGTGATGGCTCCGGAGCCCATCTAAGATTCAATAATCCGATTGGAGGGGCTTTACAGTTTAACCTTCCTACAACAGGCTATAATAACATCATTGTTAAGTTCACCACCAGAAGATCCGGTCAGGGAGCAGGAACACAGACCTGGTCTTATTCCACAGACGGAACTACTTTTGTACAGTTTCAGACCGTGAATCCTCAGGATGCGGATCCCCAGCTGATAACACTCGATTTTTCTGCTGTACCGGGTGCTAATAACAACCCTAACTTTAAATTAAAGGTAGAATTTTCCGCAACGGGAGGAGGAACAGGCGGGAACAACCGTTTTGATAACTTTACAGTAGATGCCGTTCCTGCAGGAGGCCCTGATACTACTCCACCAACGGTTACTTATTTACCTGCACACAATACCAATAATGCTTCGACGGCTTTAAATCCGACCTTATCTTTTAACGAAAATATAAGGCTAACAGATAATTCTGCGATCAACGATTCCAATGCACAGAACCTTATTGATTTCCGTCTGGGAAATTCTTCAGGTTCCCCAATTCCTTTCACTACAACATTCACTAACAATACCATCACTGTAATTCCTGCTTCCGGACTTGTGCCGGGGCAGACCTATTATTTAGCGCTTAAGCCCAATGTGGTGGAAGATTTCAGTGATAATGGAATTACCACTGTTACTTCGAGTACTTTTACTACTGCAGGAACAACAGTTTCTTTAGAAAAGAATTTTATTAAGGTTAATGAAAATGCGGGAAATCTTGCATTTAAAATCAATATTACCAATCCTTCTGCTTCTGCGGTAAACCTTGTTGTAAAGCCTGCTTCTTTCAGTACAGCCGATACCAATGATTTTACTTTAGCCAACCAGACTATTAACATTAGTCCATCTACAACGAGTTACACCGTCAATATTCCGATTATTGATGACACAGTGGCAGAACAGCAGGCTGAATATTTTGTGGTAAGCCTTGAAAATCCTGTTGGAGCTACTATTTCAGGAGACAATTCCGCAACCGTTTATATTGTAGATAATGATAAGCAGGCTCCGGTTCCTTCCCATCAGATTCAGCTGAATTATCTTCTAAGTTTTGATCCTTCAGGAAATAATAACAGTTCTACGGAAATTGTGATTCATGATCCGTCAACACAACGCTTATTCACGATCAGTTCGATTACTGATGTATTTGATATTATTGATTTCAGTAATCCTTCAATACCTTCAGTCATAAAAACAGTGAATATGGCTCCTTATGGCGGTATCACAAGTATCGCTGTGAAAAACGGAATCATTGCAGCCGCCTCTCCCAATACTGATCCCCAGCAAAATGGATCTGTAGTATTTTTTGACATCAACGGAAATTTCCTGAAGCAGGTAACTGTGGGAGCTTTACCGGATATGGTGACATTCTCCCCTGACGGAACAAAAGTAGTTACCGCCAATGAAGGAGAGCCTAATGATGCTTACACTATTGACCCTGAAGGCACCATCAGCATCATTGATATTTCCGGAGGTATCGGAAATCTTACCCAAAGTAATGTAACGACACTTAATTTTAATAGTTTTGATAATCAGGTAGCAGCATTAACCGCTACGGGGTTAAGAAAAGTAAGAACGAATAATACACTTTCTCAGGATCTGGAACCGGAGTATGTAACCATCAGTGCCGACAGCCAGAAAGCATGGGTCACCCTTCAGGAAAACAATGCCATTGCTGAGATTAATCTCGCTACCAAAACGATCATAGGTATCTGGGGATTGGGCAAAAAAGACATGAGTCTTCCGGGTAACGGTTTTGATGCCTCAGATAGTAATGGAGAGGTTTTAATTGCCAACTGGCCGGTAAAAGCTTACTATGTTCCGGACGCTGTACAGAATTATAAAATAGGAAGCACCAATTATATTATAACCGCTAATGAAGGTGATGAAAAAGATCTTTCAGGATTCAGCGAAAGAACTACAGTAGGTGCTAACAGTTATACTTTAGATCCTGTATTGTTTCCGAATGCAGGTATTTTAAAAGCGGCTTATAATCTTGGCAGATTCAGGATTTCATCTGCTACAGGAAATACGGATGGAGATTCGGAGTTTGAAGAAATGGCGGCTTTAGGAGCGCGTTCTTTCTCTATTTTCAATGCTGATACTAAACAGATTGTCTACGACAGCGGAGATCAGTTTGAAAGATATATTTCAGCTTATCATCCTTTGATTTTCAATGCGGATAACGAATCCAACGGTATTAAAAACAGAAGCCGCGCCAAAGGTCCGGAACCTGAAGGAGTTGCTTTAGGAAACATCAACGGACAGACGTATGCTTTCATCACACTGGAAAGAACCGGAGGTGTTATGGTTTATAATATTACGGACCCTAATAACCCTACGTTTACAGATTACAAACATTCGCGTTCTACCTCAGCATACGGAGGAGACAATGGTCCTGAAGGAATCATTTACATTGCCGCTGAAAATACAACAACCAATAAAGGGTATGTGATTGTTGCCAATGAGATCAGCGGAACTTTATCCATGTATGAAGTAGCCACGCCTGCTACGCTTGGAACAGGCGGGATAAAAGCTGAACAGGCAACCTTCAATGTTTTTCCAAACCCTGTCAACAAAGGAAATATACTTTATTTCAATAGAAAACAGGATTACGAATTGTACGATATGTCCGGAAAATTGATCGGGAAAGAAAAGAGTGCTTTAACAATCAATACTTCTACGCTTTCTGCCGGTGTTTATCTGGTAAAAACGTCAGAAGGACAGATCAAGAGAGTTATTGTAAAGTAAATATATATTACAGCATACCATTCCATTGTAAAGCTTCGGATTTTCCGGGGCTTTTTTTGTTATTGGAATCTATAATATACCGTGTAAAGACTTTTTATTTAAGATGATTTAACTTTTGAAGTGCTTGGAAGAAAGCATTTTATATCTATATTTATCCCGAATAAAAACCCAATTCACATGAAGAATATTAAAACCGCAGGAATTCTTACTTTCCTGTTGCTGGGAACAGCTGCTGCTTTCTCACAATCCAGAAAAACAGAATCTACAAAAGGTGTAGAAAAAACAGAAGGTAATAAAGTGGTACATGTAGAAGGTGTAGGACATAAACTCACTTATACACTCAGCGGAGGTGTTGTTGAGGTAGAAGGCGGTGATAACAAGCTTACGGTAAAAGGGAGTGCAAAAAAAGTTACAATCTCAGGAACAGGTAACAAAGTATACATTGATAAAATAGACAAAATATCCATGGAAGGTGGTGATAACACCGTTTACTACAGAACTTCAGGAACAAAATCTGGCAAACCGGATGTTTCTATTACGGGAGTGGGAAATAAGGTTGTAAAACAATAAAAAACATTTTTCGGAATCTGAAAAATCTCATCCTAGACCTAAAGTATAAATTAATTAATAAACCTGACGGGTTTTAAAAACCCGTCAGGTTTGGTTCACCAAGCTGAACCAAACTTCTTGCTATTAATACAAATAAAAAGACAGTCCTTAAAAATTCCTGCTTATAAAGTATCTCACCCGTGACCTTTTTCCGATAAAAATTCTAACCAAATTTATTATATTATCTGTATCTTTGTATAATAATTACACATTTGACAGTAAAATTATTTTACAGTTAAAAAACACAAAACCCAAAGAAATCATGAAAAAAGTATTACTACTCCCATTAAGCCTATTTTGCAGTTTCTATATTGCACAAGTTGGGATAAATACGAGCTCTCCCACTGCTACTCTTGATGTAAAAGCATTAACGACAGCCGCAGCTCCTGCTATTGCTGAGGGATTAATTACTCCCCGATTATCGAGAGCTGACCTGATTGCTAAAGATGGGGCCTATAACTCCCCACAAACAGGTACATTGGTGTATGTATTAGATACAACAGGCACCCTTACAGTAAAAACAAACAATGTTACTACACCCGGCTACTATTATTTTGATGGAACGATCTGGCAAAAAGTAATTACATCTATTCCCAGCGATACCAGTATATATAATACAGATGGTACGATACAAGCAAATCGTACTGTCGCCATGACTAATAAAACATTATCTTTTACGGCAAGTACCCCCAGTGTCAATCAATTTAATATTGACGGCACTACTTTTTCTGTAGATACACAAAATGACAGAATAGGAATCGGGACTTCCGCACCTACTACTAAATTGGATATTAATGGTAATGTGAGAATTGGGACTGCTGCAAGTTCCAATTCATCAACTAATGTTTCTACCCTTGTGAGAGACAACACAACAGGAGAAGTGAAAATTGCTGTTTCATCAACCGGAAATACATCACCGCTAAATTATATTGTTTATACAATTTCTAACGTTAATGGAGACTGGATTGCTAATTATGACACTAAAATAAGCAGCACAGATTATACTGTGACAGTAGTAGGAAATAGTTTTAACACCTCTTTAAATACTAATACAGGAACAACACCTCCTACTTATGCTCCCGCAAATGTGTTTGCATTTACTTCTGCCGGAACATGGCGTTTATCAGCTGACTATTTAGCCACGGCTACTCCAGGTGGAGTGAATGGAACATGGACAATCTACTGCCTTGTTATCAATAATAGTGTACTTAAAACGCTTACACCAGTGTCTCAAAACTTAGGAGGATTAAATAGTGGAGCAGCAGCTGCACCTCCGGCAGGATTATAATTTTCATTTATTTCGTGAAAATATACCTAGAAATTAATAAACCTGACATATTAAAAACACGTCAGGTTTGGTTCACCAAACTTATTGTTATTAATGCAAATAAAAAGACAGGCCTTAAAAAAAGCCTGTCTTTTTAAAAATATCTCAGATATAATTTACTCTACGTTGATTACCTTTTCGATTTCCGGAGCATGTTGTTTGATTGTATTTTCAACACCCAGTTTTAAGGTTGAAAAATTCAATGAACACCCGGAACAGTTACCTAAAAGTTTCACAAACACCTGATTATCTTTCACATCAATAAGCTCAATATCACCACCGTCTTTATTCAAAAACGGCCTGATGCTTTCCAGAGCTTCCATTACTCTTGTTACTGTATCTTCGTGCGTTATGTTTGTTTCCATATTTTTTCAGTTCAATTCGGTTTCTTCAAATTTTATTGAAATTATTATTATTTTGCTTTTGGCGAGCATCCTGCCATTGTGGAAATCTTCACTGCTTCAGTGGGAGGAAGATTTTTATTTCTTTCCACTAAGCTTTCTACCATTTTTCTGGCAGTTTCTGTGTAGATATCTGCAATTTTAGATCCTTCCTGAAGTGCTGCTGGTCTTCCAACGTCACCTGCTTCTCTGATGCTCTGGATTAGTGGAATTTCACCCAATACCGGAATTCCAAGATCTTCCGCTAAATATTGTGCTCCCTGGTTTCCAAAGATATAATATTTATTGTCAGGAAGTTCTTCCGGTGTAAAATACGCCATATTTTCGATCAAACCAAGCACAGGAATGTTAATACTTTCCATCTGGAACATGGCAATTCCTTTTCTTACGTCTGCCAATGCAACATGCTGAGGTGTACTTACGATTACCGCTCCTGTTACCGGTACTTCCTGGATAATTGACAAGTGTATGTCTCCTGTTCCCGGAGGAAGGTCAATTAGCAGGAAATCCAGCTCTCCCCATGCAGCATCTCTGATCATCTGGTTCAAAGCTTTTGAAGCCATAGGACCTCTCCATACTACAGCCTGATTGGCTCCTGAGAAGTATCCTATTGAAAGCATTTTTACTCCATAATTTTCGATAGGCTTCATTAGATTTTTACCATTCACTTCTACAGAAATTGGTTTTTGTCCCTCTGTATCGAACATGGTAGGAACTGAAGGACCGTAGATATCTGCATCCAGTAATCCTACTTTAAAGCCCATTTTAGCCAGCGTTACTGCCATATTTGCAGAAACGGTAGACTTCCCTACTCCTCCTTTACCGGAAGCAATAGCGATAATATTTTGAATTCCCGGAATTTGTTTTCCTTTGATCTGACTTTGCTGAATTTCACTAGGCTCCGGAGAAACGATTTTAAGTTTTAAATGAATGTCTTCTCCAAACTCACTGGCAAAAGCCTGTTTCATGGCAGCCTCCAGTTTTTTCTTTTCGTGCATTGCAGGCGAATGGGCAGTCATATCAATATAAACATCATTACCCATAATCTGAAGATTATTCACCAAATCGTCTACTTCTATTTCTTTAAGGAAATCCTGAACCTTTTCTTTCGTCAACATATAAATATAAATTGTTTACAAATTTACGCATTTTTTCGGTAATTTAGAATCAATAAAATCTATAATATCAGGTGATAAATCAGATCGTTAAAAATTTCTTATTCTGTTTTTTTATTCTGATACCACATCCAACCCCAGAAAGCAATTGATATGAAAACGACCTCCTATCCTTCCAAATATGCACAGCCAAAAGGAATTTTTATCGTTGGAAAAACAAAATTCAAATGGTATGACCTGGCCAACGATCCTGCAGAAGTTTTTCAACAGGACATTGAAAATGCTCAAAAGTGTATTGAAAGTGCTGAAGAAAACTTTAAAAACATTGATGATCCCGGATTTGTCATTATGCACCGCTGCGGAAAAAACTATCTTTTACTGGTCTGTACCTGGCGAAATGAAAACGAATTATGGGAAAGCGTGTATTATGATGGTTCCGGACAATTTGAAATATGGGACAGAAACAAAACCCACCTTCCGACGTATTGTGTCTGGGAAATGGGTATTGTCTATCATGAATCTCAGTCCTGGAAAAAATATCTGGGCTCCGGAAGAGAAGACAAAGATAAAGAGACCTATCTCAATCATTTTTTTGAAGGAGAAGTGTAATTTTAATTAGCTCTGGCTTCCTATGAATGAGATCGTTTTTAACAGGACAAACGGTAATGATCTTTTATTGCATCACTTTTACTGTTTTTCAATATCTTCGTCTGATAAAATCAGAACATGAAAAAAGGGCTTATTGCATTTTCTATATTTATTACTCAGATCATTTCTGCACAGAGCTATTCCCAATATGTTAATCCGTTTATAGGAACCGGAGGACATGGCCACACTTTTCCCGGGGCAATCGTTCCATTCGGGATGGTACAGCTTTCTCCCGATACAAGAATTGATGGAAGCTGGGACGGATGCAGCGGATATCATTATTCGGATTCTGTTATCTATGGTTTTTCTCATACCCATCTGAACGGAACGGGAGTTTCCGATTATGGAGATATCATGCTGATGCCTACGATGGGAAATCCCAGTCTGAACAGCAAGGATTATTCTTCAAAGTTTTCGCATAAGAATGAGAAAGCAGCAGCAGGATTCTACGCTGTCAAATTAGATAAGAATAATATTGATGTCCGCCTTACTACTACCAGAAGAGTTGGCTACCACGAATATACTTTCAACAATGCAGGCAACGCCAATATTATCCTGGACCTCAACCACAGAGACAAACTTCTGGAAGGGGAAGTAAAGATTATTGATGATAAAACCATTGAGGTTTTCAGAAGAAGTGAAGCATGGGCCACCAACCAGTATATTTACGCCAGAATTGAGTTTTCAAAGCCTATGAAAATTTCAAAAAAAGAAGTTAACGGAAAGCAGGAAAACAATCTTTTTACCGGAACAAAACTGGCCCTGGCATTTTCAGCCACCGTTAAAAAAGGAGAAAAGATCGATATAAAAGTATCTGTTTCTCCTACAGGCTACGAAGGAGCAGAAAAGAATATGCTGGCAGAAGGACAATTGAAAGATTTCGAAGCGGTAAGAAAGCAGGCTCAATCTGACTGGGACAAAGAGCTTTCAAAAATTGAGGTGAAATCTGATGATAAAAACAAATTGGCCGTTTTTTACACTGCTCTTTATCACGTTTTCACACAACCCAACATCAATATGGATGTAGACGGAAGATACAGAGGCAGAGATAATAAGCTTTATACCGCTAATGGCTTTGATTATTATACGGTATTTTCACTTTGGGATACCTTCAGAGGCGCTCATCCGCTGATGACTTTAATCGACAGAAAAAGAACTGCTGATTTTATCAATACTTTTATTAAACAATATGAGCAGGGAGGGAAACTTCCGGTATGGGAACTGGCTTCCAATGAAACAGAATGCATGATTGGCTACCACTCCGTTTCTGTCATTGCAGATGCAATGGCTAAAGGAATTCAGGGGTTTGATTACGAGAAGGCATTTCAGGCGGCAAAAGGTTCAGCCATGCATGATATTTTTGGATTGAATGCTTATAAACAGAATAATTATATCAGTATAGATGATGAGCATGAAAGTGTTTCGAAAACTGTAGAATATGCTTATGATGACTGGTGTATTGCTCAGATGGCAAAAATTTTAGGCAAAAAAGAAGATTATCAGGAGTTCATGAAGCGTTCTCAGAACTGGAAAAACCTTTACAATCCAAAAACAGGCTTTATGCAGCCGAGAAAAAACGGAAACTGGTATGAGCCTTTTGATCCGAGAGAAGTTAACAACAATTATACGGAAGGAAACTCGTGGCATTATTCATATTCTGTACAGCAGGATATTCCGGGGCTTATTGCAGCGCATGGCGGAAAAGAAAAATTTGAACAGTTCATTGATGCTATTTTTACAGCACCTGATAAAACAACGGGAAGAGAACAAGTGGATATCACAGGATTGATAGGACAATACGCCCAGGGAAATGAACCAAGCCATCACATTGCTTATTTATATAATTTCGTTGATAAGCCAGAAAAAACAGATGCAAAAATCAAATACATCCTTGATAATTTTTATAAAAATACACCTGACGGCCTTATCGGAAATGAAGACTGTGGCCAGATGAGTGCATGGTATGTTTTAAGCTCAATGGGAATTTATTCTGTCACTCCGGGATTACCGGAATGGGAAACCACAACGCCTTATTTTGACGAAATTAAAATTCATCTTGAAGACGGTACTACCAGAACAATTACCAAAACTACTGGCAGAGCTGAACTTAAAAAACTGGGATTCGAAAATGTGAAATCGGCTAAAGATTTTAAATATGCTGAACAAACCGCTTCACCAGTAATTGCTGCAGACAGAATTTTTGATTTTTCTACCAAGGTAGAAATCACTCCACTTAATGCCAATGACAAAGTGTACTACATGACGATAGATGAAAGTGACAGCAATAAAAGAAAGACGTTCTCTACTTATAAAGGACCATTCTCCATCACCAAAACCACTCATGTAATGGCTTATGCTGAAAGAAACGGAGAAAAAAGTTCTGTAACCACAGCTCACTTCAACAGAAGACCTAATTACTGGGATATTAATATTTTATCAAAAGTGACTCCACAGTACAGCGCTACCGGAAACCTTGCTCTTATTGACGGTATAAGAGGAGATGTTAACTGGAGAAAAGGGGAATGGCACGGATATCAGGGACAAAATTTTGAGGCAATCATTGATTTTAAGTCCCCTAAGAACATAAAATCATTATCTTCCACTTACCTTCAGGACAGCAAAGCATGGATTATAATGCCTAAAAAAGTAGAATATTACGCCTCCATGAACGGAAAAGATTTTGTCCTTCTGAAGACCGTTGACAATACTATTGATCCTAAAGATGAAAAAGTACAGATTAAAGACTTTTCTACAGAAATTCTTCCTACCGAAGCACGATATATTAAAGTAAAAGCCTACTACTTCGGAAAACTTCCGGAATGGCACCAGGGAGCAGGTGGTGACGCTTATATCTTTATTGATGAAATTTCTGCGAAATAAAAACACAATTATATATGAAAAAATTATTATTACTATCCTTTATACTTTTATGTGTCATAAAAGTTTCAGCCTGTAAATGTGTATATGAAACATTAGCAAACAATTATCAAAATTCTGAATTTGTAGGTATTATCAAAATTTTGAAAGTATATGACGAAAATACTGAGCAAAGGACCTATAAAGCAGATATTGAAATTGAAAAAATGTATAAGGGAAAAATAACATTCAAAACGATGAATGTGAGAGGACTCATTGGAAATTCCTATTCCGGAGCTTGTGAAATTGATGTACTGCCCAATGAAAGATATCTGGTCTTTTTAAACCAATACAATAACACCTATTCCATTTCATCCTGTACTCCAAAATCAAAACTGGAAAATAAACCAACAAAAGCTGAAAAATCGCAGCTGAAAAATCTGGAAAAAGCCTTTACTTATTTAAATAATAATACATTCAGATTTATAGGCTTACAGTTTACCCGTTGCTATGATGAATTCCAAACTGAATATAGATCTGATTTATCAAAAATCAGTGGATTCAAGCCTAAACAGCCTTTTGCTATCTATAAAGTAAAAATAGATGATACATTAAAAATTCAGGAAATTACTCCTGTTACGACTTTTGGAAGTAAGGATTATATGATCGAAAATATACTGAAAACAAAGATGAAAGTCTCCACGCCGACATCTTTCTGGGCTCCCAATCCAAAAGAAGTTCTGCTATTTCTCTCCTATCATAAAGAAAATATAGACAAGCCGTATGGTGAAATCATCTCCTGTGATTAATACTAAAATAAACCCTTCTTCAGAATTTTGAAGAAGGGTTTATTTTTCAATTCATTCTTTCCGACCATTGCAGGACTTCCGGAAGTTCTATATCAGAAAACTCGATATGAATGACTCTTCTTTTCTTTCCGTTCGTTGTTCTGTTAGAGCCGTGAAGCGTCAAAGGTTTCATCAGCATAATTCCACCTTTTTCTACGTTGCAGATTTCTTCGGTTTCTACAGTCCAGTCGATGGTTTCCGGTCTGTAAATGCCTTTTGTGTGGGATTTTGGAACTACTTTCAGTGCTCCGTTATTCTCATCAGTATCATCCAGATGGATTCTGATGGTATAGATATTTTCCAAAACGTTGAGCGGAGGCTGTACTGCAAACTGATTTTGTTTGGTGGTCCATGGTCCGAAATTTTCCAATTCCAGCTTTTTATCTACAGAAATTGTCAGATCCTGGTGATAGGCCACATACCAGTTGGAGGTTTCAGGTTTATCAAAATAGATACTTTTGACCACAAAATATTTTTCTCCAAAGATTTCCTTTATCACTTTCCTGATGTTTTCATTAAACACAAGGTCTTTGATTTCCGGAACTTCCTTTAAAAACTGTCTGATGGCAAAAAGGTCTTCAGACTTTCTAAAATTTTCTTTTGAAGTGTCTATATTTTGCAGCACAACATTGATGTCTTCAAGTTCTTTCTGTGAAAACACATCATTGATAACAGCAAAGCCATATTCTTCAATATGGCTTTTATGATTTTCTAAGTTATGAAAACTCATTAATATTTAAATTTTGTCCAATGGTTCAGTTAACTGTCCTTCCCATTTTGAAACTGCTGTGGTTGCCAGCGTATTTCCAAGTACGTTGGTCATACTTCTACCCATATCACAGAAATGGTCAATTGGTAAAATCAAAGCAATACCTTCCGGTGGAATCCCGAACATGGAACAGGTCGCCACAATAATTACCAGGGAAGCTCTTGGAACTCCTGCAATTCCTTTTGACGTAAGCATTAATACCAAAAGCATAGTGATCTGCTGTCCAAGGGTCATTTCGATTCCGTAGATCTGAGCAATAAAGATTGAAGCGAATGTCATGTACATCATACTTCCATCCAGGTTGAATGAATATCCTAAAGGTAAAATAAAAGAAACTACTCTGCTGTTACACCCGAACTTCTCCAGTTCTTCCACCAATTTCGGGAATACTGCTTCTGAACTTGTGGTAGAGAAAGCAATCAGCAAAGGCTCTTTAATTCTTTTTAAAAGGTCAAAAAGACGGTTTCCTAAGATGAAATATCCTACCAGTAAAAGAACCAGCCAGAGAACTCCTATAGCAAAGAAGAAGTCTCTTAAATAAATAGCATATACTTTAAAGATTTCAAAGCCATTGGTGGCCACTACGGCTGCAATAGCGCCCAATACTCCAAGCGGGGCAAACCACATGATATACCCTACCATTTTAAGAATGGCGTGAGCAATAATATCAAATAGTTTCACAACAGGCTTAGCGTATTCTTCTCCAAGATTAGCCAAAGCAACTCCAAACATTACCGCAAATACAACAATCTGCAATACCTCGTTGGTAGCGAAGGCTTCAAATAAACTTTTAGGAATCATGTGTTTTACAAAGTCTTCCATGGAAAAACTTTTGCTGCTTTTAAGAAGCTCATCAGCAGAAGCCACATCCTGAATCGGTAATTTTGTAACATGTCCCGGCTCCAGCCAGTTAACAAGGATCAACCCGATAAAAAGGGAAATGAGAGAAGCGGAAATAAACCAAAGCATAGCTTTTGTTCCTACCCGTCCAATCATTTTGATATCACTCATTTTGGCAATCCCCACTACTAATGTTGTAAAAACCAATGGAGCAATAATCATCTGTACCAATCTGATAAAAACCGTTCCCAACAGTTTTATGTTTTTAGAAAAGGGTTCTGCACTATCCGGATAGCTCACGTGTACAATACCTCCGATTCCTACTCCCAGAAGAAGGGCAATGATAATTGCTATAAAAAGTTTATTCTGTCCTTTCATATATATAGTTCAATTTGCGCAAATATAATGGTTTTTCAATTGGCAGACGATTTTCTTCTATAGAGTTGAATTTTGCATTAAGTTTTTAATCCCTGAAAATTAAAACCCTGGTTTAGAAAATATTGTAAAAAAATTAAGAAACATTTATTGACTTTTTATTCTTTTGGTACAAATTTTATTATTACATTTGAGTGTATAAC
Source organism: Chryseobacterium sp. X308 (assembly GCF_020733145.1). Taxonomy (NCBI): domain Bacteria; kingdom Pseudomonadati; phylum Bacteroidota; class Flavobacteriia; order Flavobacteriales; family Weeksellaceae; genus Chryseobacterium; species Chryseobacterium sp. X308. Next base: position 42,354 of record NZ_JAJFZH010000012.1, on the reverse strand, counting down.
AACATTAATAAATATACAATATGAAAAAAACTATTGCAATGGCTGCATTAGCTGTAGCTGTATCTTTCGGTGCTATTTCTTGTAAAAAGAAAGTTTCTGATGCCGATCTTCAGACTCAGGCTACAACTATAGTAACTTCTAATCCCAATGCTTCTGTTGAAGTAAAAGAAGGTGTAGCTCACTTAAGCGGTACTTTCGCAGATCAACAGTCTAAAGACGCAATGATTGCAAAATTAAAAGCCATCAGCGGAGTAAAAGACGTAATGGATATGTCTACGGTAGCAGCTCCTGCACCTGCAGCACCGGTTGAAACGGCATCTGCTGTAGATCCTGCTGTTCAGAAAAAAGTTCAGGATGCGGTAAAAGATTTCCCTTCTGTAAAAGTAGAAGTTGTAAACGGACAGCTTACGCTTACAGGAAATGTTTCTGCTCTACAGGCCAGAAAAATCAAAGAATCTGTAGATGCTTTGAAAATCGGAAAGTATAACAACAACCTAATCGTAAAATAATTAAAAATGAGCGAATTACAAGATAAATATTCAAGTGTAGTTTCAGCGGCACAGTCTGCAGGGATTTCCAATCTTCAGGTTCAGGAGCAGGACGGAATTCTTTATGTTTCCGGAAATGCTTCCAATACTGCAGCTAAAGATGCTGTATGGAATGCTCTGGGAGCTATTGATTCTACTTATTCTGCTTCAGATATCAATATTGATGTACAGGTTGCAGGTCTTGCTTCAGGGGCTTCTTTAACAGTGGCTACTGAAGAATCTAATCTTAACATCAGACAGGAACCTTCCACTGAGGCTGCCGTTGTAGGTAAAGCTGCAAAAGGTTCTTCTGTAACTCTTATTGAGCAAACTTCTGATGACTGGTGGAAAGTAAAAAATGCTGACGGCCAGGAAGGATATGCTTACTCAAGATATTTAAGAGCATAATTTTTATTAAAAAATAATAAATTTTCACAAAAAAAGCCTAGAAACATCCCAACTTTGGGATGTTTTTATATTTTTACGGCTCTGAAAAAAAAACTAATGAAGAAAACTCTGTTGCTATTGACTTTGATGTTCACTGTCATTATTCTGCACGCCCAAAAACTACACATTGACGGAAAAATATCCGATTCTGAAAAGAAAGCGATAGAAAATGCCACCGTTTATCTTTTGAAAGAAAAAGATTCATCCATTATCAATTACACAGCCACCAACAAAGAAGGAAAATTTTCTCTGAAAATTGATGACATGAAAGAACCTTCCATTCTTAAAATAGACGCTGATAAATTATCTTCCTATTCGAAAAAATTTGAAAAAATAAACCAGTCATTATCACTGGGGGATATTCAGCTGGAGAAACAAGGCATTATGAATATGATTGATGAGGTAAAAATCACAGTTTCTCCCGTAAAAATTAAAAAAGATACGATTGAATTTAGTGCAGCCGCTATCAAAGTACGGCCTGACAGTAAAATTGAAGAGCTTCTGAAGCAGATTCCCGGTGTAGAAATCAGCAATGAAGGAAAGATTACGGTGAATGGAAAAGATGTAGATCAAATCATGATCAACGGAAAGCCTTTCTTTGATAAAGACGGTAAAATTGCCCTCCAGAATCTACCTGCAGATATCATCAAGAATATCCAGTTTACCACCACCAAAACAAAGGAGGAGGAACTGAGCGGAAAAGCAGCCAAATCCCAGAATACCACCATCAATTTTAATATTGATGAAAAGAAAAATAAAGGTTTACTGACAAGACTTACCGTCGGTTACGGATCAGATAAGCGGTATGAAGCAAGCGGACTGGCCAGTTATTTTAAAGGGGATACAAAAATAAGTCTATTGGCTTCTTCCAATAATATCAATTCCCAGGGATTTTCCAGAGATGAGGTTTTTGACAGCATGGGTAATGGCCGGAATGCCTGGATGATGCAGGGAGGATCTGTCTCAACGGTAGGAAATGTAACTTACTTTAACCAGGGAGGTGGTACGAAAGGAATTCAAAGGTCTACGACCATTGGCTTAAACTACAGTGACAAACTGGGAAAAGATGCCGATCTGGATTCCTTCAGTCTGATGCATTCCGATTCCAATACGGAAACAAGATCTAAAGTTTCAAGATCTACCCTTCTCCCTACTTACACGCTTCAAACCAATTCTGAAAGTAACGGAGAAAATGAATCCAAACAATACAGTTTTGATACTTCAGCTAAAATCAAGCTGGATTCTATGACAAGTATCTACCTTTCTCCGAGATTTACAAAAAACAGCAGTTTCAGTTTCAATAACTCAAGATCCTCTTCTTTAAGGAATGGCAGTCTTCTGAATGAAAGTAATGCGTATTCAAGTAATGATTCGGAAAGCAATTCATTTAATCCTTATCTTTATTTTTCAAGAAAATTCAGAAAAAAAGGCCGTTCAATTTCCGCCAATATGAACAGTTCCATTTCAGAATCCAGAAGGGATAATCTGAATCAATCTCAAAACACGTTCTATCAATCCAATGGAATATCAACAGACAACAGGGATCAATTAGCCAAAAATAAAAATCAGAACAGCAGTTTCAATTTCAATGCAGGATATACAGAACCTGTTTCCGATTCGTCCAGTGTAAGTTTTGAAGTAAAATATGAAACCCGATCTACTAGAGACTTTAGGAATGTAAATGATTTTGATAATACAACCGGAGATTACACTAAATACAATCAGCTTTTATCCAACAATATGAAGCAAAGAATCAATCAGATCTCTCCTGAGCTTACATATCAGATTAATAAAAAGAAACTGAATTTCTGGGCTTCCATGAATCTTGATATTTCAGATATGAAGGTAAATTCTATCTATAACGGACAGCAATATGATCTGCAGAAAAATTTTGTACTCCCCCAATATAATGTCAATCTTTACTACCAGCTGAGTGAAGGAAAAACCTTAAACATTTACAACTATTCCAACTTCACCATTCCCACCGCAGAACAACTGACTCCATATAAAGATGAATCCAATCCTTTGATTACCTATCAGGGAAACCCTGATTTGAAAAATACCTGGACCAACAATCTTTATTTGTATTTCAACAATTATAATAAAGTAAAAGACCTCAGCTACTATTTCAATATTGGCTTTACGTACAGAAATAATGACATCATCAATTTTTCCACCTATGATAATGCAGGGAAACAGGTAATTACTTATGACAACGTAAGCGGAAATAAAAGCATCAATGCCGGCGGAGGTTTCAGTAAAGTATTGAAATGGAAGAATAATAAACTTATTATCAATCCAAGACTCACCATGAATTATGCTTACAATAACGGTTTTATTGATGGACAATCTTTCACCAGCAATTCTTACAATCTAAACCCAGGTCTTAATCTTACCTATGAAATCAAGGATAAAATGACCATCAAACCTTCTTACAGACTTGGATACAGTTTCTCCAATTATACCAATTATAATGTAACGAATGTAAATACAGCCAATCAATCCTTAAAACTGGAACTCACCAATTATATGCTGAAAGGCAATTTCGTATTTGGAAACGATTTTGAATACAATACCAATTCCAATATTGCTCCGGGCTTTAAAAAAGATTTCTACTTCTGGAATACCAGCCTTGGATATTCGTTCTATAAAAAACAGTTTACGGCAAAAGTGAAGATCTATGATGTCTTAAACCAAAATCAAAGCGTAAGAAGAACGATCACCGATTCTTATTTTGAAGACCGTGAAGATCTTATCCTGAAACGATACATCATGTTTTCCATCAGCATGAAACTGAATAAGTTTGCAGGAAAAAAGAAGTAATAATCACACCATACTTTATATATAATTTTTGATAATAGCCGGATCTTTCCGGCTATTTCTATGAATATAATGAATTTCCTCCTTGAACGATATTACAACTGAAGACGTCATATTCCCCTCCTCCGGAGGGGTGGCGAAAATTCAAAGAATTTTTGACGGGGTGGTTTAGCATAAACATATTCCAATAAATACGAATGCTTTTTAGTCAATAAACCTGTTTTTATTTTTAAATTAGCATCAAATTTTTTTTATGAAAATCCATATTTCAGTATTATGTATTCTTTTTTTCATTCTTGGAAAAGCTCAGAAAACGGAACAGAAAGATACTTTCGTTAAAGACAATTTCACCAAGAAAGAATTTTATATTCCAATGCGTGATGGCGTAAAACTTTTCACTGCGGTATATATCCCGAAAGATATATCGAACAAGAACAAATATCCGTTCCTGATGCAGAGAACCTGTTACAGTATCGCACCGTACGGAGAAAGTGAATATAAAACAAAGGTAGGTCCCAACACGTATCTTATGAAAGACAAGTATATTTTCGTGTATCAGGATGTACGCGGAAGATATATGAGTGAAGGCACTTTTACCAATATGACTCCGCAGGTAGAACGCAAGACCAAAAAAGATGTTGATGAAAGTACGGATACTTATGATACCATCGAATGGCTTTTGAAAAATGTGAAAGATAACAATGGTAAAGTAGGCCAATTCGGTACATCATACCCGGGATTCTATACTGCTGTAGGAACGTTGTCACAGCATCCTGCTTTGGTAGCTTCTTCACCACAGGCACCTATTTCTGATTTCTGGAATGACGACTTTCTTCACAACGGAAGATTTATGCTCGGCTATTTCAGAACATTCCCTGTTTTTGGGGTTCAAAAAACGCAGCCGGAGAAGCAGGCCTGGTATATGGATTCTTTCATCAAACAGACTTCTGAAGACGGTTTGAAATTCTACAGAGATATGGGTACGCTGAAAGATGGATATGAAAAATATTACAAGAACAACTTCTTCATGACAGAAATTATGAATCATACCAACTATGATGAATTCTGGCAGAAAAGAGGTCTTCTTCCTCACTTAAAGAATATTAACCACGCTGTAATGACTGTCGGCGGATGGTTTGATGCAGAAGATCTTTCAGGACCATTGAATATTTATAAAACCATCGAAAAAACAAGCCCTAAAGCCAAAAATACTATCGTTATGGGACCTTTCTCCCATGGTGGCTGGTCTCAGGAGCAGGGAAAACATTTCCACAGTGAAACCTATTTTGGCGACAGCATTGCAACCTATTATCAGAAAAATATTGAAACCAGATTCTTCAATCATTATCTGAAAGGCAATACCAAAGAAGATGCAGGACTTCCTGAAGCATTGATGTATGACACCGGTGCTAAAGCATGGAAAGAATTTGCTTCTTATCCACCTAAAAATGTTCAGAAAGTAAATTTCTATCTGGCTGATAAAACCCTGAAGAAATCATCAGGACAAGGCTATTCTGAATATTACAGTGATCCTAATAATCCTGTATTGAGTTCAGATCACTTAAAAGATTTTAATGGATTCACTCCAAAAAATTATATGTCAGAAGATCAGAGATTTGCTGTAGGAAGACCAGATGTATTAACTTTTACTACCGATGTATTGACTGATGATATTACATTTGCAGGAGAGATTATGGCTAAACTGAATATTGCTTCCACTTCTACAGATGCTGATTTTGCCGTAAAATTAATTGATGTTTATCCTGAAGATTTCAAGCCGGCAGAAAAGAAAGAAGGTGTTATCTATGGGAACTATCACCAGATGGTAAGAAGTGAGATCATGCCTGCAAGATTCAGAAATACCAAAGAAAAGGGAGAAGCTCTGGTTCCTAACCAGAAAACTGCTGTTAATTTCAGACTTCAGGATGTAGTTCATACGTTTAAAAAGGGACACAAAATCCAGATTCAGATCAGCAGTACGTGGTTCCCGCTTTTCGCAATCAATCCACAGAAATTTATGGATAATCCGAATTTTGCCAAAAAAGAAGATTACACCAAAGCATTCATCAAAGTATATGATGACAGCTCCATTGAAGCTGAAATTTTAAAATAAATTGAAAAAGCTGTTCGTTTGAACAGCTTTTTATTTTTTGAAGATCTGAAGTTTCATTCTAGGTTTTGGCTAAGCCGGATGATTTTGTTCTTTTGGTTTAAGTGGGCTAAAGCCCACTTCTATTGATGGAGATGATAAGCGTAATCCTCTAAAGTCTGCATAAACAGCTTGCATTAGATAAAGCATCATTGGGACTCCTTCGGAGTGACAAACGTTATGGATAAAATTTCTCTTAAAAACTATTCTTCAATGGTTCTGAAAGTCAGGTTGACTCTTGGAGTTTTCACTTTTGTAGTGGGCGGAAGCCTGTGAAGCCAGTGATCCTGAGTAGTTCCTTTCATAATTAATAAACTTCCGTTTTCGAGGAATATTTCTACCTTTTCTTTGGTTGTTTTATGCTTAAATAAAAATTTTCTTTCTGCGCCGAAAGTCAGAGAAGCAATGGCTCCATGTTTTTTCAGATCTGTTTCGCCATCGCTGTGGTAGGCCATTCCTTCACTTCCGTCGTGGTACAAATTAAGCAGACATGAATTGTAGGTTTCTCCGGACACTTCTTCGCATTTTTTCTTCAGCTCCAGTAATTCGGGAGTCCAGAATTTTGCATATTTTGTCCTTTTTGAATAAGTGTATTCAAAAGCTTTCTCTCCAAACCAGGCCACTTTTCTTTTGGTTAAAATCAGTTTTCCAAAGATTACCGCCTCATCATTTTCCCACGGAATCTGATTAAGCAGATATTTATAGTAAAAATCTGATTGTTCTTTGGAGAAAACTTTTCCATAGTAGTGAACGGTTCCATCGTGTGGAAGGATATTCAGTGGATAATCTGATATTTCTTCGAAAAGACTCATCATCGTTTTATTTTTTTTCATTAAACACAAATTACACTAATATTTTTCACAAATGACACGAATTTTATATCAATAGGAATGGACTTTAGTCCGTTTTATTAATATGACCCTTTATAAAATCTTTTGTGGTAAAAATACGCTACGAGTACACCTGTGATCCTTCCCAGCCTACTATCAGCTGTTTCCTGTCACTTCCCCAGCGATAACCACCGACATGTCCTGTAGACTGAATCACGCGGTGGCATGGGATAAGAAATGCAACCGGATTACTTCCCACAGCTGTTCCCACAGCTCTGGAGGCTTTAGGATTTCCTATTTTTTCGGCTAAAGTGCCATAAGTAGACAGTTTACCCATCGGAATGGTCAGCAGACTTTCCCATACTTTCAACTGAAAATCGGTTCCTTTTAAGTGTAGTTTTATTGTGTTGAGTTTTGTCCAGTCTTTATCGAAAATGGACAGTGCGTTCTTTTGAAGGGCATCCTGTTTTTCAATAAAAGAAGCATTGGGGAATTTTTGTTTCAGTTCCCCGAATGCTTTTTCTTTATCGTCTTCAAAAGCCATATAGCAGATTCCTTTTTCTGTAGAAGCTGCCAATAGAGTTCCGAAAGGACTTTCGGAAAAACTATAATGAATACTAAGGCTTTTTCCTCCGTTTTTATATTCTGCCGGAGACATTCCTTCTATTTTCACAAACAGGTCATGAAGCCTGCTGGTACTTGAAAGTCCTGTCTCATAGGCGGTATCAAACAAGCTTGCTTTTTCTTCCTTCAATAAATTTTTAGCATGTTCAAGACTGATGAACTGTAAAAATTTTTTCGGACTTGTTCCTGCCCAATCTGTAAAGATTTTCTGGAAATGAGCCGGACTTAAGTGAATATTCTCTGCCACTTCCTCCAAACTTGGCTGAAGCCTGAAATTGCTCCGGATATATTCTATCGCTTTGGCAATTCTGTTATAATCTATCTGACTTTGTGTGGACATCATATTATTGTTTTTACCTCACAAATATCCAAAGAATATACGGCAGAAAAAATCCGATTCTTGCGGAATATTAGTTGTTGTTATAAATATCGTAGTAAGCAAGCATTTTGTAATATAACTTTGCAGAAAGGAAAGCTGTTGGCTTAGCCATTGGTGAATCCATTAATTCTACAATGTCAAATGCTACAACATTACATTTTTCAAATACTTTTCTTAATAATTCCAACGTTGGATACCATTGTAATCCACCCGGTTCAGGAGTTCCTGTAGATGGGGCAATAGAAGGATCAAAAGCATCTAAATCAATCGTGATATAAACGTTTCCTGATACTTTCTCCAGTACATCGTTGATCCAGTTTTCGTTGTTGGCAATTTCGTGAGCAAAGAATACTCTTCCTTCAGGTAAATATTGCGCTTCTTCAATATCCATAGAACGGATTCCCACCTGCACCAGGTTATGCTTTTGATTGGCTTCAAAAACAGCACAAGCGTGGTTGGAAGTAGAACCGTGAAACTCTGGACGTAAGTCTGTATGAGCGTCTAATTGAAGTACCGTTAAATTTTCAAATTTTTCTCCTACTGCACGGATAGAACCGATAGAAACAGAGTGCTCTCCACCGAAAAGAGTAAATAATTTACCGTCATTGTTCAAAAGCTCTTTTGTTTTCTGATAAACGGCTTCCGTCATTGCTTCCGGACTAGAGTTTTCAGACACTTCTCCTGCTAAGTAAACTCCCTGAAGGTATGGTTCTGTCTGCGTTTCAATATCATAAAGCTCCATGTTTTCAGAAGCGTTTAAGAATAATTCCGGACCTTTATCAGCTCCTTTCCCCCATGTTGAAGTTCCGTCATAAGGAACAGTTACCAACATTACTTTCGAATTCTCTAACGTTGCGTTTTCTTCGGGAATTCCTGCGTATGTTCTCATGCTTTATTTAAAAATTTTAATGTTTTAAAATTGAAATATTGACCACAAAGATACAAAGAGTTTATGAGTTGGAGAGTAAGAGTGTAGGAGAGTTTATGAGGATCAGAATTTACCACTCGCAGTCTATTACCTGCTACCTAAAACCTATCATCTATCATCTATCATCTATCATCTATTATCTATTATCTATTATCTGTTACCTCTTCCCTTTCCACTCTCAACTCAAATAACTATTTTTGTATAAAACTCATTATATGCCTTTAAAAGCTGTACTTTTCGATATGGATGGTGTTATTGTAGATACGGAACCATTACATAGAAAAGCTTATTTCAAAACTTTTGACGAACTGGAAATCGTAGTTTCCGAGGAGTTGTACACTTCTTTTACTGGTGCTTCCACCAAAAGAGTCTCTGAAACATTGATTAATGAATTTAATTTAGATCAGACTTATGAAGCCATTGCTGGAATCAAAAGATCTCATTTCAAGGATTATTTTTACAATGATGATGAGTTTGATTTAATTCCGGGAGTAAGAAAACTGATCGAGCATTATCACGAAAACGGAGTCAAGCTGATTCTGGCTTCTTCTGCAACAATGGTAACCATCAATATGGTTTTTGAAAAATTCGGACTGGAGCAATATTTCAGCGGAAAGATCAGCGGTGCGGATTTAAAAGAATCAAAACCTCATCCTGAAGTTTTTTTACTGGCCGCAGAAATGGCTGGAGAACCTGTTGAAAACTGTATGGTTATTGAAGATTCCACCAACGGAATTCTTGCTGCACACCGTGCAAAAATCTTTTGTGCAGCTTATAGAAGCCCGCATTCTAAAAATCAGGATTACACGTTGGCAGACACTGTAGTTTCTGATTATGAAGATCTGGAACTGGATAAAATTTCAAAATATTTTTAAAATAAAAAAGCTCTCAGAAAAACTGAGAGCTTTTGTTTTCTATAAGTTTTGGCTAAAGCCAAATTGATTTTTCTATTGATTGTAAACGGGCTAAAGCCCATTACTATTGATATAAATTATTTATACCCAAGAAGTTTCAATACATCTTCAGGTTCCTGCTTTTCACGGAAAATCTCATATTGTAATTCGCCGTTTTCATCTTTCTGAATCAGGACGTGTCTCGGCTGAGGCATCAGACAGTGGTGTACTCCGCCATATCCTCCGATTGTTTCCTGGTAAGCTCCGGTATGGAAGAATCCGATATACAAAGGTTTTGTATCACTGAAAACAGGTAAGTAAATGGCATTGGTATGCTGTTCAGAGTTATAATAGTCATCCGAATCACAAGTCAGTCCTCCCAAGAATACTCTTTCATACGTATCTTCCCAACGGTTAAGCGGAAGCATGATAAAGTGTCTTGAAATAGCCCATGTATCAGGAAGAGTGGTCATGAAAGAAGAATCAATCATATTCCATTTTTCTCTGTCGTTCTGACGTTTCTGAGAAATGATTTTATAAAGGTTGGCCCCACTTTCTCCTACGGTAAAGCTTCCGAACTCAGTATAGATATTAGGTTCTTCTACTCCTTCCTCTTCACAGAATTTTTTGATCTGAGAAACGATTTCTTCCACCATATACTGATAATCATAATCAAAATTCAAAGAAGTTTTGATTGGGAAACCACCTCCGATGTTCAGTGAATCCACCTCCGGAGCGATTTTTTTCAGACGTGCATATACACGAAGACATTTATACAATTCATTCCAGTAATATGCTGTATCCTTAATCCCTGTATTGATAAAGAAATGAAGCATTTTCAATCTTGCATTCGGATGTTCCGCAATCTTCTGGCTGTAATAAGGAATAATATCTTTATATCCGATTCCTAATCTTGAGGTATAGAATTCGAACTTCGGCTCTTCCTCTGATGCAATTCTGATCCCGATATCAAAAGTGGAATCAATACTTTCCGTAAGCTTATCCAGCTCTCTGTAATTATCAAGAATCGGCGTAATATTTTCAAATCCGCTATTGATCATATCTGAAATCTTTGCCAGATAATCATCGGTTTTAAAACCATTACAGATCACTTCGATATTCTTATCTACCTTACCTTTCTCATAAAGAGATTTTACGATATCCATATCATAAGCTGAAGATGTTTCTATTGAAATATCATTCTTCAGAGCTTCTTCCAATACAAAATTAAAATGACTGGATTTTGTACAATAGCAGTAGGTATAATTCTTTTTATATTCGGTTTTCTCAAAAGCTTCTTTAAACCAGCCTTTCGCTTTCTGAATATTTTGAGAAATTCTCGGCAGGTAGCTAATCTTTAGCGGGGTGCCAAATTGTTCAACAACATCCATTAACGGAATATCGTGAAACAACAAATTGTTCTCAGAAACATTAAATTCCTCCGTAGGAAAATATAATGTCTGATCAATAAGTTCCGAGTACTTTATTTTCATTTCTAAACAAGTGAATTAAGAAATGCAAAATTGCTAAAAAAGTTTCATTTTTAGGTGTTAAAATTATTATAATTTTAAATTAACACCCGATATTGAATCTCAGAAAAATTTATCTCTGATAATCAATACGTAAACTTCTGAATGTATTCTTTTCTTTTGGCATCTGAAATCCCTAATACCTGCTGAATATAGACATCTGTAGAGCCATACTTTTTATTGATCTCTTCAAATGCCGCATCAAGATATCTTTTTTCTACCCAGCTCAATTTTTCCAGCACCTGCAAATCCATCTTCGGATAGAGGAAATGTAAAGTATTGGCGAGGCGTAATCTTTTTTGAACAAGATTTTTTCTGTAGTTATTGGATAAAAGATATTCATTATAAACAGTCTCTTTATCAAACTTCAGAATGGTAAGAATTAATGCGGTGGTAATTCCGGTTCTGTCTTTTCCTGCGGTACAATGGTAAAGGATAGGATCTTTGGATTCCAGTATTTCCGTAATAATCCTTTTTATCATTTCCGGATTTTCGGTAACATACTCACGGTAGAAGTCGATCATCCTTTTGTCGGCGTCGGAAGCATTCACTTTGCCTTTCAGGACCAGTTTTTTAGCCTGTGCCAGCTGATCTCCTTCATCTTCAAATGCTGAGAAGTTTTTGTAAACATTTTCCGAAGGCAGCTGATCGGGCTTTTGAGCAATTTCCCTGGAGTTTCTGAGATCAATAATTTCTTTGATTCCCAACTTTTCAAAATCGTCAAAAGATTTCCTTTTAAGCTTATGAAGATGGGCACTCCGGTAAAATTTTCCTTCTTTTAAAGTTCTTCCATCTGCATTTTTGATATTTCCTACCGTACGGAAATTGGTTACTTTCCTGATCGGGATCACTTTCTCAGTTTCATTTTTACCATATTCAGGTGTTTCAAAATGCTGTGTTTTGCATGAGAAAATACAGCATAATGAAATGGTGAAAACTGATATTCTGATTAGTTTATTCAATGGTTTTTAATAAGTTTTGGCTGAAGCCAATGGATTCTTGTATTTTATTAAACGGGCTGAAGCCCGTTTCTATTGATATATAATGAGATCCTTTTAGTAGATTGTAGGATATTCTATCTCCTTATTTCCTACAAAAAACAAGACATCTCCTGATTCATACTCTATAGAAACCTCATCTTCAACAGCGAAATTCCGGGTTCCTATTCTTGAAGTAATGCTAAGGCTTTCATTAGTCAAAGGCCAATTGAGACCTTTTGTCGTGACATTATTCACTGATGGAAACGGATAAAGAGAAATCATTCTATTTTTTACTCCTTCCAGTGTAAAATGATTGGGAATGAAATAATATTCTGAAAACTGATCATAAAATTTAATATTCATCAGGTCTTTGAATCCAAAAGCAACGGTAAGATTTCCAAGAAAATGATCCTGCTCACCACCGCTTCCTCCAAAAACATCGACCTCTGAAAAACCTTTTTCCTGAATAATTTCCAGCGCTTTATGAAAATCTGTTTTTTCCTGATCTAATGTAAGGATGAATTTTTCCTCATACATATCTTCATCTGATCCGGAGTGCGAATCAAAATCGCCGGATATAAAAGCCAGCTTATCCAAAGGAAATCCCATTCTTTTTAAATAATGAAAGGCACCATCTGTGCAGGCAATCAATTCATAATTTTCGGGGCTGGGTAATGATTTTGGAGCATCTCCGTTGATGAAAAGTAATGTTTTATCTTTCATTCGGGTTCCAGTATTCTTCCGGTTCGTTGTTCAGTTTTGAAATATATCTGGCCAATACAAAAAGATAATCTGAAAGCCTGTTTAAATATTTAATCAGTTCGGGACGTACTTCTTCTGATTCATTCAGGAATACCAATGAACGCTCTGCTCTTCTGCATATTGTTCGGGCTGCGTGTAAAAAGGTTGCCGGTTTACCTCCTCCAGGCAGAATAAAATACTGAAGCGGTTCCAGTTTTTCGTCAAAAGCATCCATCCATTGTTCCAGTTCTTCAATTTCTGTTTCTGAAATAATGATCGGAAGACGGGATTTTCCATTGGCAAGCATCAGCTTATCCACAGGTGTTGCCGCTTCTGAACCTACGGTGAATAAATCAAACTGTATTTTCTTCAGCTGTCTCAGCACTTCTTCATCTTCGATATGGCTTTTTGCAATTCCGATGAATGAATTCAGCTCGTCTATATTTCCATAACTGTCTACTCTTGCACTGGCTTTGGAAACTCTTGTTCCGCCGTACAATGCAGTCTGACCTTTATCTCCTGTCTTTGTATAAATTTTCATAGTACTAAAATACCTTTTTTTATACAATGTAAAAAGTAAAATGTAGTAATAACTGCCTGTTCTATCTGAAAAAAAATTGCCTGACATTAATTCATGCCAGGCAAATTTCACATAGGTTGGTTGTATATCTTTTGAAATTGCTTCCTCATTATTAAGTATGACTAGCAAATTTCAATTCCTTATTGATGAGTTAAAAAGTGTAATTAACATTAAGCTGAAAAGTGGTTCCGTTAAATCCAAACTGGTTGACCTCCCATGGATACTTGAATCTTCCTCCAAGATCTGTCACTACATCTCCTTTGCTGTCTATGACGTCCGGGTAAATATTAAATAAGTTATTTACAACTCCGGAAACTTTAAGGTCATTCGTGATTTTATAGGTTAAAACGATGTCTGTAACCACCTTACCGGAAAATGTCTGATCTTTGGCAGGATCAGTGGCGTGCTGCCATGTCACAGAACCAAAATACGTATTATTAAGGTTAAAATTAAACTTTGTAATGTCATAAGACAGACTAAGGATTGTTTTTGTTTTTGGCCTTGCAGAAGTAATTCTGGATTGCTCCTTTCTGTCAAAAAAGTTTTCTGAATAGCCATTTTGCGCCAAAATAGACGGAACAGCAATATTATCGACTATTTTAGTTTCGTTATAATTGAAGGCAGCAATAACGCCTAATCTTCCTTTTCCAATAGCAGAAGTATAATAATTCGCAACGAAATCTATTCCCTGAGTAACTGTATTGACAGCATTGGTGAAAAACTTCAGGGAAGTTATTTTATTATTGTTTAATATGACTTCCACAGGGTTTGACAGGTCCGGACTTCCGGGAGCTCCGGTTTTGTAACCAATATCACCTGAAAAAAGTACACGGTCTTCAATTTTTATTCTGTAATAATCTGCTGTAACAGTCAGGTTTTTAAAAGGTTTTACGGCCAATCCCCCGGTAATGTTAAAGGCTTTTTCAGCATTTAATTTGGGTACCCCAAGGTCAGATCTTACAATTGGAGAGTCATTATTAAAGGTACCCTGATTGGCTACTGTATTTCCTGTAATTTTAGTCTGAACATTGGAATAATATATCTGGTGTAAGGAAGGGGCACGGAATCCTGTAGAAACAGATCCACGGAAAACCAATTTATCATCCAGCAATTTATATCTTGCATTTCCTTTCCAGGAAACATTATTTCCGAAATCACTGAAGTTCTCATATCTCACCGTTCCTCCAACTAATAAGTTTTTTGTAACATCCCATTCAGCATTGAAATATGCTCCGATATTCTGACGGTTTTTATTGACTTCATTTTGAGGCTGCAGTCCCGGAAAGGATTCCGCGCCACTTCCCATATAAGAAGCTTCTTCTCCTGCCCTTGCCTGATAGTTTTCATTACGCACCTCAACTCCGGCTCCTAAAACAAGTGCACCAAAATCTCTACTGACATCTATGTTTCCTATAATATTACTGAACTGATGACCACCTGCCTTAAAGCTGGTTGGTGACTTTGCACCCAAAGATGTATTAATGGTATTTCCTACTACATAATCTACTGCATTAGAGCCAAAGGTGGCACTCCCGTCAAAACTCCATTTTCCAAACATCCCTTTCCATCCGGAGGTTAAATTATAATCATAAACATCTGTTTTAAATTCCGGCTGAAATCCATTGTAAGGTTGTCCTTTTGGAGTTAATAAACCAAAATCTGATGGTACCCAATAAGGCGTTCTATACAGAGCGAAACTGGTTCCATTTCTATAAGTTGTACCGCCAAAAGCATAAAATTTACCCGTTTCACCTGTTGGCAATTCAAAATTTACAAACATATTGCCCACTTTGGTCTCCGGCTGCCCGATGATCATTCCTAAACCGGGATTGGCCTGAGTCCAGGCATTATCTACACCAAAAAGTTCATCTTTTGTAACAGAACCTGCGCGGTTCGTTTTATTTTGGGAAGAAAATCCTAAGGTAATATTCAGGCTTCCTGTTTTTGCAACCCTGATTCCTGTATTAAAATCTGCACCGATATTAAAACCGTCTCCTTTTGAAGTAATTCCGGAAAAGACATTCACTGTACTTTTCCCGACACCATTCTTAAGAATAATATTGATCACTCCTGCAATAGCATCAGATCCGTATTGTGCAGATGCTCCATCCCTCAGGACCTCTACGTTTTGTAAGGCTGCTGAAGGAATACTTTTCAGGTCTGTACCTACTTCACCTTTTCCCGGTGTATCATTTACGTAAATGAGAGCACTTTGATTTTTTCTTTTATTATTAACTAAAACTAATGTTCTGGAAGGTCCTAAACCTCTTAAGTCTGCCGGATCAAAATGGGCCGTGGCATCAGAAACAGTTTGTTGCGATGAATTAAAAGAGGGAACAGCATAGGTTAAAGCTTTGTCAAAAGTAACCTGACCTGTAGATTTTAGCTGCGCCGCCGAAATATTGTCTATAGGAATCGCTGAGGTAATGATGGTTCTGGGCTTAGTTCTCCCCGTGGTAACCACCACTTCGTCTATTTTATTTTGTTTTATGCTGTCCTGAGCATATCCCATAACACCAGCTCCGCTTAATACTAAGACATAGAATTTTCTATTAAATAAATTTTCCTTCATGTTGATTGTTAATTATTCAATAAAACTAGTAAAAAAATTAACATTAAACATAAAAATAAAAAATATAATAATAATTCTATTTCATATTTACGAAAACCATGCCATTTCATAAAAACAGTAATTAATATACGAAACGTAAAGTGATTTATTAATAACAATAAAAAATATAAATCAATAACATCAAATTTGTATAAAAAAATCAATTAGTTAACATCAGAAATAAACATGATTTTATTCGTTCTGAAAAGTAATTTTCAATGAGTTGAGAAGCGTTCGCTTTGGCTCGCAATAACCGGAAAATGAATGGAAATAAAAAATGGCCGGGAGAAACCGGCCATATCCAAATTATTTATTTACCTCTACGTATTGTATGATGGTCTGATTTTTTGGGTTGTAGATAATGGTACTACTCTTCGGAAATCTTTTCAGCTTATAATACTGAATATTTTTATCGGATTTAATATCTTCGAGAATACTGGTATCAAAAGTATTTTCAGGAAGGAATTTTGACAGAAAGCTTATTTTATCAATAATGTTCTGGCCATCAATCTTTCTGGCAGTTTTATCAGATTTATTTTCATCAGACGTTGGCTGACTTTCCAAAAATGGCAGCAACACTGCAATGTCGGCTTTATATTTAAAGATATATCCTTCTGGTCTTCCCGGAATTTTAATTTTCTTTCCTTTTTCTTCAGAAACAATGGAAGCCCCTGTACCAGGGAAAACGGTATTAAACTTTACGTCTTCGGCGTTGGTTAAAGAATTTATAGATTCATTGACTGTTTTCTTTACTGTTTCTTCTACAGCCTGCTGTGTTTTTTGTTGTACTGCTTCGGTTGTTTTCTGGACAGTCTGGTCAATTTTTTCCTCAATCTTATTGCATGATACTAATAAAAAACCAGTAATAACAGGCAAAATATACTTCTTCATAATTCTAATAATAGCGATTTTTTTATTAATATCCTCTTTTCTAACGTAAAAACAGGCCAGGATATTTTAGCAAAGAAAAAAATATTTTTTCAATATGAAAAATCCTGCTGACAAACTGTTGTCATAACCCTCTCTTACCTTTGTATCAACAACAAACAAAAAAAACAAAACATTATGACAACTACAGCAACAGCCACTAAACAATTCATGACTACAGATCAGTTATTAAAAGACTGGCAGGGACACAGAAATCTTACAAGAAGAGTGATTGAAGCTTTTCCTGAAAAAGAATTATTTGAATTTTCTGTTGGAGGGATGAGACCTTTTGCCAAACTTGCCACAGAGATGATCAGCATTGCAGGTCCTGCTTTGAAAGGAATCATTGAAGGAAATATGGAAGGTTATAACGAAGAAGGCTTCAATCCTTCAACTAAAGAAGAGTTATTAAAAAAGTGGGATAAAGAAACAGAAGTGATCAACCACTATTTCAATCAGATTTCTGAAGAGCGTTTCCAGGAAGTATTCAACCTGTTCGGACAATATGAATTCCCGGTGTATGAGAATATCCTTTATTTTATTGATAACGAAATCCACCACCGTGGGCAGGGATATGTTTATTTAAGAGCTTTAGGGATTGAACCACCTTTCTTCTGGGAGAGATTTTAATACAATGGGAAGGTAAGATTGCAGAAAGGATAAACAAAACATATATCTTTTTTTGCGACACAACAAATTTTCTTATTTGCAATTCTGCCTTTTCCTTAAACCATTTCATTTATTGCCTCAATTAAGTCTTTAAACCTCAACAGTATTGTTGGGGTTTTATTATTGATGTCTTTCAACCATTTTTACAAGCAGTTCATTCAAACGGACACGAAGACTTTCCGGTTCCAGAACGGTAGCATAATCTGCAAAAGTAATGAGCCAGCGGGGAAATCCATCACTGATCCATTCTGTTTCAAAAGTGAGTTCCATCCCCTGCTCGGTTTCCACTTCTTCTATCAGTCCGTAATATTTTTTAGAATTTACCAGGTGATTCATGATCTTTTTATCAACCAGCAGTTTGGCTTTAACCTTATTTCCGTTTGATTTTTTACGGTAATCATTCACCTGTCCGTATTCCTGTAAAAACGGATTCTGTGTTTTTGAGATTTCCAGAATCCTGTCGATACGAAACTGCCTGAAATCCTTTCTCAAGGTACAGTACGCCATAATATACCAGAAATTAAATTCGAAAAACATACCAACTGTTTCAATCGTTCTGTTATTCACTCTTTCATCTACGGTTTTATATCTGATATTGAGCTGGGTTTTCTCCGCAATGCTTTCGAGAATGATAGGAATTACGTTTTTAAGAGAATCTCCGGAATCTGTATGAAAACTGAAAACATCTATTTGCTTCTCGATATTTTTAATCAGATTTTTATCAGAATATTTCAGTACCGAACGCACTTTTTCCATGGCAGCCTGATAATGATTTCCCAGGCTTTGGTGGGAAAATTTCTGCATCAGTTTTTCAGCAGTAATGAAACTTAACACTTCTTCTTTGGTAAACATAATCGGAGGAAGCTTATAGCCTTCCATTAAAGAATAGCCGTTTCCCGCTTCTCCAACAATAGGAATACCCGCATTTTCCAGGGTTTTTACATCACGGTAAATGGTTCTGATGCTGACATCGAATTTTTCAGCCAAATCCTGAGCGCGTACAACAGGTTTCGACTGTAATTGGGTAAGGATAGCCGTTACCCTATCGAGCTTTTTTAAATAGTGATCGTTCATGATGGAACAAAGCTAAAATTCTTTTTTGAGGGATGACTTATGAATGGGATGACTTTTTAACTTAATTTTCTTTAAAAGTATTCACCAGTTTATCAAGATTAAGACTGCGTGCAGAGGCATCAAAAATCTCACGGTATGTTCCTTCTTTATTGTACAATTCATCATGAGTTCCATTTTCAACAACTCTGCCTTTTTTCATCACATAAATCGTATCTGAATCCAGAATCTGTGAAAGAGAATGGGAAATGATGATCACCGTTCGTCCTTCTTTAATAGCATCCAGAGAATTCTTGATCTGTTCGGTGGCAATAGCATCAAGGCTGGCTGTAGGTTCATCCAGAAAAATAATCGGCGGATTTTTAAGGAACAGTCTGGCAATAGCAATTCTCTGCTGCTGTCCTCCTGAAAGCTGAGTGGCATCATGCTGATATTTTTCAGGAAGATCCATGATCTGATCGTGCAGATAAGCTTTTTTTGCAGCCTCCTGAATTTTTTCAAAACCGGCATTCATATCTCCGTAACGGATATTATCTTCTATGCTTCCCTGAAAGATATGATTTTTCTGAAGTACCAACCCAAGATCGCTTCTCAGGAAAGTATTTTCATATTTATTAAGGTTGACTCCATCCAAAAGAATCTCCCCGGAATCCGGAAGATAGAATTTACACAAAAGATTGATAACCGTTGACTTTCCTGCACCGCTCAATCCTACCAAAGCAGTCGTTTTTCCGTTTTCAATTTTCATGGAAACATTATGTAACGCTTTTGTACCGTTGGGATAGGTGAAATCAACATTCTTCAATTCAAAAGTTCCTTTGATTTCTTTTTCTACAAAAGTACCGTTTGATTCTGTCTCACTATCTGCATTTAAAATATCGAAATACCCTTCAGCATAGATCATGGCATCGTTCATATCATCATAAATCCTGTGAAGCTGCCGGATCGGTGCCGAAACATTGTTGAAAAGCATAATATGAAGCATAATTGCTCCAATGGTCATTTGCTGGTCAAGTACAAGATAAACGGTTAAAAGGATAATCAAAACAACACCGAACTGCTCAATAAAAGTTTTTAAACCATCATAAATAAAATTGGTTCTTCTTGTGATCATCTGGCTTTCCATCAGCTCCATCTGAAGGTCATATTGTTTTTTCCCTTCAAATTTTTCCCGGACAAAACTTTTAATGACCATAATAGAATTGATCAGGTTCAAAAGTCCTGACGTCTTTTTTTCTCTCTGATTTCTAAGCTGGCGTCTCACTCCACCCAGTTTTTTAGCCTGCAGGGAACTGATGTAGAAATAAATCGGAACAATGATGGTAGAAACCAGTCCCACATACACATTCTGCATATACATAATGATGAGGGCAATAATGGCATTGGAAAAAAGAGGAAGGATATCAATAAAAAAGTTCTGAACCAATCTTGTTAAACTTTCTATTCCACGGTCTATTCTGATCTGTAATTTTCCGGACTCATGGTTTTCGTCATTAAAATAAGCAACTCTATAGGTCAAAATTTTATCAATGGCTGA
This sequence comes from Chryseobacterium sp. X308, assembly GCF_020733145.1. Classification (NCBI taxonomy): domain Bacteria; kingdom Pseudomonadati; phylum Bacteroidota; class Flavobacteriia; order Flavobacteriales; family Weeksellaceae; genus Chryseobacterium; species Chryseobacterium sp. X308. The sequence continues at coordinate 22,112 of NZ_JAJFZH010000012.1, read as the reverse complement.
TTGTGCCAGCACGGAGCTCACATTGATCCTAATTTTTTCGCCATAAAATTTCTGTCCGAAGTTGATAAAGATGTTCAACAATTCTTTCCCCAGTAAAATAATGGAAATAATAATGAGAATATGAATTCCCTCCGACATTGGATGCGGAAGATGCGTAAGTTTAGTGACTTCATCCACCGTGTATTTCAGAACAATCGGGTTCACCTGTGCTGCCAGAGCTCCCAGAAAAGTAAGAAACAATGTTCCGTAAATCATAGGTCTGTAAGGTCTGATGAACGGGACAAGCTGTTTATAGATCCCGAATAAGGTGACGGTTCTGTTAAAAGGTTTAGCCATAGAAATCATTTTAAATGAAAAACGTACCGCTTTCAAAAGAAAAAGGTACGAATTATTATTAACTGGTCATCTAGGATTTATTTAAAAATCTTTCAATGTACCATCGTCATTAATGTATTTGAATTGGTAGTTTGGATCAATTATTTTCCCTCCCATTTGTACAAAAGGCCCCCACATTCCTAACCAATCTTCAAAATCATTTTCAACAGATGTATCCCAGCGGATTACGGTTGAACTTTTATGGAACTGTACATCCACTATAATACCATATTCATTATCCAAATAAACTTTGGTTCCTACTTGAAAATCTTCATATCTATAAAGATCATCCATTTATCCTTCAAATAAATAAGTAGTAAGATAATGCAGCTCTTTTCTGCTGGCTTCTTTAGATTCCGCTTCTGCCTGTTCTAAAGAATAGTGGGAATTGATTTCCTTCTTCTGTAAAACAAATGAATTGTTAGCGTTCTTATCCACTACATCATTAAAAATATGCTCAATTTCAGAGTTCGCTAAGGTTGCAAAGCTGACTTCTTCAAAGCCATGTAACAATCTAAGATCATCAAACTGACTGAAATTTTCATTCACAAATCCCTGCAGCTGTGATTTTGAATCAAAATTACCAGCCCAGATATTGTAAGCGTATTTCTTCTTTTTAGGCTTATCTAAAATACTCTGATACACGAAGTTTTCACCCAGATAGGCTTCTCTTACCTGTGGATCATTGGCAAGATCTTCCGGAAGTCCTTCTTTAAGGATCTTTCCTTCAAACATAATATAGGTTTTATTGGTAATTGCCAGGGTTTGCTGTACGTTGTGGTCGGTAATCAGAATTCCGATATTTTTATCAACAAGACTTCTTACAATTTTCTGAATATCTTCTACGGCAATCGGGTCTACCCCTGCGAAAGGCTCATCCAGAAGAATAAAGTTCGGGCTTGTCGCAAGACAGCGTGCAATCTCGGTTCTACGTCTTTCTCCCCCGGAAAGAAGATCTCCTCTGTTTTTACGAACGTGCTGTAAAGAAAACTCTTCAATCAGTTCATCACATTTGATCTGCTGCTCACGCTTAGAAAGCTTGGTCAGCTGTAATACGCCCATAATGTTTTCTTCCACAGACAATTTTCTGAAAACCGAAGCTTCCTGAGCCAGATATCCGATTCCCTTCTGGGCTCTTCGGTACATGGCATCGGTAGTAATCTCCTGCTTGTCTAAGAAAATTTTTCCTGAAGTAGGCTTAACCAACCCTACAATCATATAAAACGATGTGGTTTTTCCTGCCCCGTTCGGACCCAGCAAACCAACAATTTCTCCCTGTTGAACCTGTACAGAAACGCCTTTTACAACTTTTTTAGGACCGTATTCCTTGATTAAGTTTTCTCCTCGTAAAATCATAGGGCAAATATATCAAAAATATAAACTTCACTTATAGGTTAATATCAACTTGTTTACGTTAAACGCAAACTTATTCATTTACAACCTATTGTAACTTTTCATCATTTTAATCTACTCATCGTAAAACATATCAATCAATTATAAATAGTAAGCAATGGAAAATTACGGATATACAAAAACAGAAAATGTGCAAAACCAGCAAAGCAATGTTCCCTACCGTTCAGAAAAGAAAATCCCGGCCGCTATATTGGGAATTCTTGTGGGATGGCTGGCTTTAAATAAATTTTATCTTGGATATACGAAGGAGGGAATTATTCAGCTGCTTCTGAATGTTGTTACTTTCGGAGCGGCCTCCATTATTCCTTTTATAGAAGGCATTTTATATCTTTTTATGAGTGATAAACAGTTTGACGATACCTATGTGTATGGGAAAAAAGGCTGGTTATAAGAATTAGGGGCACCATCATAAAAATTCCGGCTGTTCTGAAAAGAACAGCCGGAATTTTATTTTAATACATGTGATCTTATTTATTCAGTAAGATAGCTGCTTCTTTTGCAAAATAAGTAAAGATCATATCTGCACCAGCTCTCTTGAAACAGGTCAAGCTTTCAATGATCGTTTTGTCATTATCCAGCCAGCCGTTTTGAGCCGCTGCTTTTACCATGGCATATTCTCCGCTTACATTGTATACTGCAATCGGAAGATCAATGGCTTCACGTACTTTGGAAACGATATCCAGGTAAGGAAGTCCTGGTTTAATCATAATCACATCTGCTCCTTCATCTATATCTTTAAATACCTCATTCAGGGCTTCGCGTGAGTTGTGGAAATCCATCTGATATGTTTTTTTATCTTTCGGAATTTCCATATCATCTTTCGGAGCACTGTCTAAAGCACTTCTGAAAGGGCCGTAGAAAGAACTTGCATATTTGGCAGCATAACTTACAATTCCTACATCTGTAAATCCGCTTTCTTCCAAAGCTTCACGAATGACCATTACTCTGCCATCCATCATATCACTTGGTGCTACAAGATCTGCTCCCGCTTCTGCATGAGATACTGACATTCTTGCCAGTGCATCATTGGTAGCATCATTTACAACTTTTCCGTTTTCAATGATCCCGTCGTGTCCGTAGATTGAATAAGGATCTAAGGCTACATCCGGCATTACAATCATTCCCGGAACGGCATCTTTGATTGCTTTGATGGTATTCTGCATCAATCCGTCTTTGTTCCAGGCTTCTTTTCCTGTGTTGTCTTTCAGATGTTCTGACACTTTCATGTACAAATTGACAGCTTTTACCCCCAAAGAAAATAATTCCTTACATTCCTTCACTGTTAAATCTATACTCCGCCTGAAAATTCCCGGCATAGACGGGATTGCCTCCTGCTTGTTTTCGCCCTCCATTACGAAGATCGGCATTACAAAATCATCAGTTGTAAGCACATTTTCTCTTACCAGACTTCTGATAGATTCATTAACTCTAAGTCTTCTATTTCTTGAATGTATCATTTTGGAATACTTTTTGAATAAGTTTCTACAAATTTAATATAAGTTCTGCAAAAAACTATTGTACGAAATTGCAGAATGTATTACATTTGTTTAATATATTCGAGAAATTATAAATTTGATGAAAAAACTTTTACTTTTATTTCTATTTGTAGGCACTTTTGTTGGATTTTCCAACAATTTCAAAGCTCAGCTTAGAGAGCCGGGTTCCACCACTCAAAAGGCGGATGACGGTGTATTGCTTGCCTATCCAAATCCTGCAAAGGATTTCCTTATTATTAAGGCAAAAGATTCTTCTTTAAGAATCAAAAGCGTGACTTTTTATTCAATTTTGGGTATGCAGGTCGCTAATTATACGGTGAATATGAATTCCGGAGAGATTAATATTGAAAAATTAAAACCCGGAAAATATATGATCCGATATATTTTAAGTGACAATACACAGAAAGTTACTCAAATCGTGAAACAATAAATTAAAATCCTGATAATCATCAGGATTTTTTCTTTTTACATTAATTCTGTTTTAATATTTCCGTAACTTTCGGGACTTTTTCATACTAATAGTAAAAAGAAACGATTTAATGCTAAAAGCTGAACATATTAAAAAGACCTATAATGCCGGAAAAAAGGTCGCCCTGGATGATTTCAGCATCCATGTCCCTAAAGGCAGTATTTATGGCCTTTTAGGTCCTAACGGAGCCGGAAAAACTTCTTTTATCCGCATCATTAACCAAATTACTCAGGCAGATTCTGGTGAAATCCATATCAATGGCCAAAAGCTTAATCCAGGTCATATTAAAGATATTGGCTATATGCCTGAAGAAAGAGGACTGTACAAAAACATGACGGTTGGTGACCAGATCCTATATTTCGGGGAACTGAAGGGAATGAGCAAAAGTGATGCTCTGAATGAAGCCAAAAAATGGTTTGAAAAACTGAACATCGACCAATGGTGGAAGAAAAAGCTTTCCGAACTTTCTAAAGGAATGGCTCAAAAAATCCAGTTTGTAGTTACTGTTCTTCACAGGCCCCATTTATTGATTCTTGATGAACCTTTTTCAGGTTTTGATCCTGTGAATGCCAATTTAATCAAAGATCAGATCATTGATCTTAAAAATAACGGAACGACCATCATTCTTTCTACCCACAGAATGGAAAGTGTAGAAGAAATGTGTGATTATGTTGCGTTGATCAACAATTCAAAGAAGATTATTGACGGAAGGGTTTTTGACGTAAGGGAAAGATTCAAGAAAAATATTTTTGGGATTACGCTTTCTGAAGTAAGCAATGATCAGTTTGAAAATTTCAGAAACAAATATGAGATCTTCAATTTATCCAATGAAAACAATCTTGTTTCTTTTGACCTGAAAAATGAGGAGAGCCAGAATAATGTTCTTCTTGATCTTGTACAGGTAGGTAAAGTGAGATCATTCGACGAAAGAATACCAAGTATGAATGAAGTGTTTATTAATGCTGTAAGTAACCATTCTTAATTTTATGAATAATATTTTTTTAATTACCAAGAGAGAGTTTCTTACCCAGGTTAAGAAAAAATCCTTTATCATATTGACTCTGCTTGCCCCTGTCTTGATTATTGCTTTCGGAGCAGTGGTAGGGCTAATGTTTAAGGCGAATGAATCGCATAGTATCATAGAAGTGGTTGATAAGAGCGGCTTGTTTACCAATCAGCTTCAATCAAATGATAAATTAAGCTATGTTTTTGTTTCTGCAGCGGATGAAAAGTCCAAGATTAACAATCTAAAAGGGAATGAATCTCTCGATGGCATCCTGATTCTTCCGCAGCTGAAAAACCAGAATTTTGATGAGCTTGAAAAGGAAACCAGACTGATTATCAACAGTAAAATAGGGTTTGACACAAAACAGAGAATTGTATCTGATATCAGTAATGTTGTCCGAAAAGAAAAGATCAAGCAGCTGGGTATTCAGGAAACTCAATTAAACGATCTTGATAAAAACTTTAGCTTAAAAACCATCAACGTTACGGATAATAACAAAGAGGACTCGGATCTTGTTTTCGGGGTGAAATCCGGATTGAGTATGGTACTGATGTATGTTACTTTTATGTTCATCATTATTTACGGGGTAAGGGTGATGAGAAGTGTACTTGAAGAAAAAAACAACCGTGTTGTAGAGATCATTATTTCTTCTGTAAAACCTTTTGAACTGATGATGGGTAAAATTCTGGGAGTAACCATGGTTGCACTGACCCAGTTTCTGATCTGGATTACCATGTCTGTTATTGGTGCATTGGTACTCAATACAGGGTTCTCTCCTCTTCAGAAGAATATTCCGGGGGGAAATGAGGAGATGGCAAGTAAACTGGATATGGGACAGCTTGCTACCCAGATTTCTCACAGCCTGCTGGAGTTGAACTTCCCGCTCATCATTTTTGTATTCATCGTATTTTTCCTTTTAGGATATATCTTCTATAGTTCTATTTATGCAGCCATTGGGTCTGCAGTGGATAACGAAACAGAAACCCAGCAGTTTACTTTATTTGCTATTTTACCGCTGACATTAGGTATGTATGGAAGCTTTACATTGATGAACAATCCGGAAGGTCCTTTAGGCTTCTGGTTATCCATCATTCCATTTACTTCACCGGTTGCTATGATTGCGAGAATTCCATTTGGAGTTCCTGCATGGCAGATTGCATTGTCTATTACATTATTGCTGGTAACTACTATTTTCATGATCTTCCTTGCCGGAAAAATCTATCGTGTAGGAATTTTAATGTATGGAAATAAAGCTACGTTAAAAGAGCTTTGGAAGTGGATTAAAGGGTAATGGCTAAATAACGGAAAAGCTGAAAACGCTGATTGATTTGCCAACTGATATAAAATAAAAATCCCGGAAACTGCGTTTCCGGGATTTTTTATATTCTGAAATATTCTATTTGAATATATAGCTTAAAGTAAGTGCAATTACCTGTTCTGATTTTTTCTTATCAGTACCTTTGGTTTCTTTAGCAAGACCAGGATAAGTATCGCTTAGGCCTAAGTCATATTTTACCGCTACTTCAAGTTGTCTTTTGTAGCTATATCCTACGCCCAGACCAAGTCCCCAGTTAAAACTGTTCGCCTTACCGTTTACGCCTGCCGGCTGGTTAGGATCAGTAACATCGGGATCATAATAAGGTCTGCTTACAGGAGCGTCTTTAACGTTCTGGCTCAGCAAGAAGTTAAATCTAGGTCCTATCAATCCAAAGAATTCTGATTCTGCTTCAGAAAAATATCCTTTGAAATAAAGAGGCACACTCAGGTAGTTATTAGCATATAATGCGTCATAACCACTTACACCTTTAGCATCTTTATCTTTTCCTGTTTCTCCTGCACCATAATACAGAACTTCAGGTTGAATAAAGAATTGGTTTGCCTTTCCTACGGGAATCAATGCCAAAGCTCCAGCCTGGAAAGTGTATCTTGGGCCTGAAGGATTATGGGCGTTAGATACTCTGGAGTAGTTTAAACCTCCTGTCACTCCAAATCTTGTACTTTTCCACTGCACTTGAGCAAATGATAAAGCAGAAAGCATTAAAGCTGAGGCTAATAAAAGTTTTTTCATATGTTTGGTTTTATATTATCCTAGAATTTTAGCTACAGTAGCACCAATATCAGCAGGAGAATCAACAACGTTGATACCGTTTTCTCTCATGATTTCCATCTTTGCCTGAGCTGTATCTTCAGCACCACCTACGATAGCACCAGCGTGTCCCATTGTTCTTCCTTTTGGAGCAGTCTGTCCGGCGATGAAACCTACAACCGGCTTAGTAGATCCGCTTGCTTTGTACCATCTTGCAGCTTCAGCTTCAAGACCTCCACCGATTTCACCGATCATTACAACAGCTTCAGTTTCAGGATCGTTGATGAATAGCTCTAATGCTTCTCTTGTCGTTGTTCCGATGATTGGGTCACCACCGATACCGATTGCAGTAGAGATACCGTAACCTGCTCTTACTACCTGGTCAGCAGCTTCATAAGTAAGCGTTCCTGATTTTGAAACGATACCTACTTTTCCTTTTTTGAAAACGAAACCTGGCATAATACCAATTTTAGCTTCTTCAGAAGTAATGATTCCAGGGCAGTTTGGTCCGATTAATCTGCAGTCTCTGTCAGCGATGTAAGATTTTACTTTTACCATATCAGCTACAGGAATACCTTCAGTAATACATACAATTACTTTGATTCCTGCTTCAGCAGCTTCCATGATAGCGTCTGCTGCGAATGCCGGTGGTACGAAAATGATACTTACGTTTGCTCCTGCTTTTTCAACAGCGTCAGCTACTGTATTAAATACCGGCTTTCCTAAGTGCTCGCTACCTCCTTTTCCTGGGGTAACACCACCTACTACGTTTGTTCCGTATTCAATCATCTGACCAGCGTGGAAAGTTCCTTCGTTCCCTGTAAATCCTTGTACAATTACTTTAGAATCTTTGTTTACTAAAATTGACATTTTATTGTTGTTTTAATTTATTTATTATTTTATTAATGCTCACAAATTTACTCAAATTTCTTTGATTTTGGATAAAACCTTTGGAATTGTTTATTTGAGATTTCTCAGTTTTACTTCTTTTTTCAGATAAGTTTTAAAATCTTCTGCAAACATCCCGATATAGGTTCCTTTTTCAAGATCTCTGTTGACGCCGGTTTTTCCCAGAAGCACGGATCCTGACTCAATTTTATTGCCGGAAGCAATTCCTACCTGTCCCCATAAAGTCACCTCATCTCCAATGATACAGCATCCTGCAATTCCTACCTGAGAAGCAATCAGACATTTTTTTCCGATAACGGTATCATGTCCGATCTGAATCTGGTTATCCAAAACGGAGCCTTCTCCAATGATGGTAGAGTCTGTAACTCCTCTGTCAATGGTACAGCCGTTTCCAATCTCCACATTGTTTTCAATAACAACATTTCCAACAGAAATCAGACGGTCAAAATTTCCATTTAATTTTCTGTAATAAAATGCATCACCTCCTAAAACGGTGTTGGACTGAATAATTACGTTATCTCCGATTTCCGTACGGTCACCAATGACAACATTAGGAAAGATTAAGGTATTTTTCCCGATTTTCACATTGTTCCCGATTACTGCCGAAGAATGGATTTTGGTTCCCTCTCCTATTTCAACATCGTGTAGTTCTTCCGTGAAATTATAGATTCTGGTAAAATGGGTATTGATTTTATTAAAGTCTCTGAAAGGATCATCAGAAACCAAAAGCGCTTTGCCTTCCGGGCAATCTACTTCTTTATCAATTAAAATAATAGTAGCTGCAGAGTTTAATGCTTTGTCGTAATATTTAGGGTGATTCACAAAAACAATATCACCTGGTTTTACCATGTGAATTTCATTGGTGCCCAATACTTCGAAATCTTCAGGCCCTACAAATGCTGAGCCTATTAAATCTGCAATGGTTTTAAGCTTTTGCGGAGAATGGAATCTCATAACAATAGATTTTCTTATAAAACAAAATTCGGAGTGCTGATGCAAACCGAATTTATGTAAATTTTATTTATTCTTTTACTCTTTCTAAGTAGCTGCCGTCTTCAGTGCTTACTTTAATTCTGTCTCCCGGTTCAATGAACAAAGGAACCATTACTCTTGCTCCTGTTTCAACGATTGCGTTTTTAAGAGCATTGGTTGCTGTGTTTCCTTTTACACCCGGATCAGCTTCGATAACATCAAGGTATACTGATTGTGGAAGTTCAGCAGAAAGTGGAGTTTCATCAGCTTCTTTCAAAATGATAGTCACTTCTTCACCCGCTTTCATAAACTGAGAGTTCTCAATCATTTCTTTGTTGATGTATAACTGAGAGAAATCATCATTGTTCATGAAGTGGAATCCGTTCTCATCATCATACAGATACTGGAATTTTCTGGTGATTACTTTTACTTCATCAATTTTGTGTCCTGCAGAGAAAGTATTATCAATTACTTTACCGTTCGTCACTGACTTTAATTTTGTTCTTACGAAAGCAGGTCCTTTTCCCGGTTTTACGTGAAGAAACTCGATTACTTTATAAATATCATTGCTATATTCGATGCATAGCCCTTTTCTGATATCGTTACTTGTTGCCATTAATATATTATATTCTTTTATTTATTATTCTCTTTATTCACCAAATCAATTATATCCTCTAAGTAATACTGATTGGTCTTTAGTTTTGAAATGACTTCAGGATCATTATCTGTGAGCTTCACAATAAGTTTTGTATCTACTACCAATCCGAAGCTGACATCTCTTTTATCAGAGGTATTATTTGATTTTTCAATATCAATCAAAAGAACCTTGTAAGAATTTCCTTTTTTATCCTTCCATGCAAACTTAGGAGTCAGCCCTGCATTTAAAGCACCTCCCAGTAAACCTCCTCCATAAGGATTATTGTATGAAATTGCTTTTTTATCTTTTACTTCATCAAGATAGATCAGAAAATATTTCTTCCCAATTACATGGACTCTTGCAAATGTATCAAAAGAATAGATATACGCTGCATAGGTCATACTAAAATACAGATTATCCTGATACTTCATCAGCCATGCTCTATTCTCCTTTTTTGCTTTTTTATCCGTATCTGTATATCTGAATGGAGATATTTTGATGTAATCTTCATTCTGACTTTTTACTTCTGCATAAACACTGGGTTTAGCAAGGCTGTCTTTTTTATAGTCCGAAAAGCCGTAATAGAACTCCATACCTGTTATTTTCTGGTTCTGGGACAGGTAAAAATGGGAAATTGCCAGTACAAAAAGGAAAGACAATTTTTTCATCAGTTACTCTCTTTACCGGTTCCGTATCCTTTTACGATACCTCTTGGTGAGTTTTGAATAAACTGCAAGATCTCATCTCTTTCAGCCGTTGGAAGCATTTCTTTTTCAATATGGGAAATAGCCTGTGAAACGTTCATCTTCATCTGGAAGATGGCTCTGTAGATTTTCTGGATTTCAAAAATTTTTTCATTGGTAAACCCTCTTCTTCTTAAACCAACAGAATTGATACCGGCATAAGACATAGGCTCTCTTGCTACTTTTACGTAAGGCGGAATATCTTTTCTTACCAGAGTACCTCCGGAAATCATGACATGTTTTCCGATTTTACCGAATTGGTGAACTGCTGATAAACCTCCCATTACAGTATAATCTCCAATCTCCACATGGCCTGCAATACCACAACCGTTTACAATGATAACGTGATCTCCGATAACACAATCATGGGCAATATGTGAGGTAGCCATAATAAGGCAGTTCGCTCCTATTTTAGTATATCCCAAAGCCTTTGTCCCTCTGTTTACGGTAACACACTCTCTGATTGTGGTATCATCACCGATAATTACCTGGGTATCTTCACCATCAAATTTCAGATCCTGGGGAATTGCAGAGATTACAGTACCAGGAAAAATCCTACAGTTTTTTCCTATTCTTGCGCCATCCATAATGGTTACATTAGGACCAATCCATGTTCCTTCTCCAATTTCTACGTCCCCTGCAATGGTAGTGAAAGGTTCTACGATTACATTTTTGCTGATTTTCGCACGTTTATCTACGGCTGCTAATTGATGAATCATTTAATCAACTTTATTTTTTGCAACTTGAGCCATAAGCTCTGCTTCTACTGCTACAGTGTCTCCAACATATCCATACCCCTGCATATGAACAATTCCTCTTCTGATAGGCTCTATCAATTCAATTTTGAATATAAGTGTATCCCCCGGAATTACTTTTCTCTTGAATTTCACCTTATCAATTTTGATGAAATAAGTAGAATAGTTTTCAGGATCCGGAACGCTGGCCAATACAAGAATTCCTCCTGTCTGTGCCAATGCTTCTACCTGAAGAACTCCAGGCATTACAGGTTCTTTAGGGAAGTGTCCCACGAAGAAAGGTTCGTTCATGGTTACGTTTTTCAAACCTACTACGTGAGAGTCTGAAAGTTCAAGAACTTTATCGATCAATAAGAACGGAGGTCTGTGAGGCATAAGCTTCATAATTCCGTTGATATCGAATACTGGTTCTTTTGTCAGGTCAAAATCCGGAACGTTTTTCTTTTTCTGCAATTTCCACTGGCGGTTTAGTTTTTTCGCAAACTGAGTATTCACAAAGTGTCCCGGTTTGTTAGCAATAACTTTACCTTTTATTTTTACTCCTGCCAAAGCAAGGTCACCGATTACATCCAGTAATTTGTGTCTCGCCGCTTCGTTAGGATAGTTTAAGTTAAGATTGTCAAGAATACCGTTTGGTCTGATCGATACATTATCTTTTCCAAAGGCTTTCTTTAATTTTTCTGTAGTTTCAGGGGTAAGATCTTTATCTACATATACAATAGCATTGGAAATATCTCCACCTTTGATCAAACCGTGATCTAAAAGCATTTCCAATTCATGCAGGAAGCTGAATGTTCTTGCTGATGAGATTTCGTCTTTAAATTCTGAAATATTTTTAAGAGTAGCATTCTGAGTACCTAATACTTTAGTCCCAAAATCTACCATAGTAGTTACCTCGTAAGTATCTGAAGGAATGATTGTGATTTCCGAACCTGTAGCCGGATCACTGTAGGTAAGCACCTCTTTTACAACAAGATATTCTCTTGCAATGGCTTGTTCTGCTACTCCCACACTTTCGATAGCTTCCACAAAGTATTTTGAGGATCCATCCAAAATTGGTGGTTCAGAGGCATCCATTTCTAAAATTGCGTTATCAATATCACAACCAACAAGGGCCGCCAGAAGATGTTCGCAAGTGGTAATTTTTACCCCTAATTTTTCTAATGTAGTTCCTCTTTCGGTTGCTACCACATAATTTACATCAGCTTCTACCTGAGGATGTCCCTCCAAGTCTGTTCTTACAAATACAAAACCTGTATTTTCTTTAGCAGGTTTAATGGTAAGTTTTACTTCTTTACCTGTATGAAGGCCAATTCCAGAAAGAGTTACCTCTTGCTGAAGTGTTTTTTGCATATCACTCATTAGTATTATCTTTTGAGTTATTCTCAAGATTATTTATTCTATTTACAATTCCAGGTAAATTCCTGAAATGAACATAACTCCTTAAATAGTCATTGTAACTGATTGCAGGTGAACCATACAATGTTTCTCTATCGTTAACACTGGAATTCACACCGCTCTGAGCCTGAATTTTCACCTGATTCCCTATTTTAATATGTCCTACAACACCTACCTGACCGCCAATCTGGTTCCAGTCGCCGATAGTAGTAGAACCGGCAATTCCTGCCTGTGCAGCAATGACGTTGTTCTGACCAATTTTCACGTTATGGGCAATCTGAATCAGATTATCAATCTTGGTTCCTTTACCTATTATTGTAGAACCTATCGTGGCTCTGTCAATACTACAGTTTGACCCGATTTCTACATCGTCTTCAATGATTACATTTCCAAGCTGCGGAATTTTCTTGAAGCCTTCAGCCGTTGGCTGGAAACCAAAACCGTCCCCTCCGATTACCGTGTTGGAATGAATCACACAGTTATCTCCAATAATACAGTAGTCGTAAATTCTGGCACCACTGTCTATCTTACAGTTTTTACCAATTTTCACTCCTTTTCCTATATATACATGTGGATAGATCTGTGATCCTTCCCCGATCTTAGCTTTCTCGGAAACATAAGTAAATGCCCCGATATACGCTTTATCTCCTATGACAGCGGTATCATGAATAGATGAACCGTTCTCAATACCTTCTTTTCTTCCCTGCATTTCCTGATATAAATTCATCAGAATCTGAAAAGAAAGATAGGCATCTTTTACAACGATTAAGGTAGGGTTATAATGATTTTTCTCCAGAAGTTTTTCCGAAACGATAATAACAGAGCATTTTGAGCTATCCAAAAAATGAGAAAACCGATCTTGTGCTATAAAAGAAAGATGTCCTGATTCCCCATTTTCAATTGGTGAAACTCCCGTAATAAGTGCATTCTCGTCACCTATTATTTTTCCGTCAATAAAACTTGCAATTTGCGAAGCTGTGAATTCCATATTCTGCAAAGATAAGAAATTCTATAATTTGCAAACATGTTTTAGTTTCAGATCGTAAATTTTAATATTCTTTAAGAGTCCAGTCTTGAGATATCTCTTGGAAACATAAGGATATAGCGGGTCGTCTTATTCACGATTAATCCTGACAAAAGCTGATCTTCCGACTCATGCAGCCTGGTTCTTTTTCCGTTTTTATGCAGTAAATAGATGGGCTGTTTCTCTGCGTGATACGGCAATAATTTTCTTTTAATTTCATGAACCAATTCGTTACCATTATCGATTCCGAAAAATTCATTGCTCTTTTTTATTTTTTCATCAATTATTTTCTGGTCAAACGGATGTGATGAAATAATTGTTTTAGGCAAATTTCTCTGAATTACACATTTACACCAGTATGACAATACAAAATCTTCTGAATTCTGCCATTCTTTCATGGCCTGAATTATATCATTATCATCAAGCTGAGTAAATCTTTCTATATCTTCATCTGTGGCACCGCTCTTTTCACGGTATAAAAAATATTTAAGATTGTCCGTTGCCGGAAGTTCTACACCCTGGGAAATCAAATATTTTGCCCTTTCAAGGATTTTAACCAAAAGAAACTCTGCCAAGGCTGAAGTCTTATGATAATACACCTGCCAGTACATAAACATTCTGGCAGTCAGGAAATTTTCAATGGAATAAATTCCTTTTGCATCAATCACCAGTTCGCCTTCTTCGCAGACATTCATCATAGAGATGATTCTCTGGGTATTAATATTTCCTTCGGAAACTCCTGTAAAAAAACTGTCTCTTTTAAGATAATCCAAACGGTCAACATCCAGTTGGGAAGAGATCAGCTGGTTAAAAAACTTTCTGTGATACTTCCCCTGAAACATTTCAATAGCCATGGATAGTTGGCCTTCAAATTCCTCATTAAGCTTATTCATCAGCAGCAAAGAAAGATTCTCATGATGCCAGTCATCCATCAGCATACTTTCCAATGCGTGTGAAAACGGACCATGACCGATATCATGCATCAAAATGGCCAGCATCGCTCCTTTTTCTTCTTCCTCAGAAATTTTCACTCCTTTCTGCTTCAATGTTTCTAAAGCTGTAAACATCAAATGCATCGCTCCAAGAGCATGATGGAATCTTGTATGGGTAGCTCCTGGAAATATCAGGTTCAGAAGTCCGGTCTGCCCGATTCTTCTTAATCTCTGAAAGTAAGGATGCTCAATGATATCAAATAAAATTTCGTGTGGAATTTTGATAAACCCGTGAACAGGATCGTTGATGATTTTTAGCTTATTCTGCATTGAAACTTCAGTATTAGTAAACAAAGTTAGGCATTTTAAAATTTAGCCTTTTATTAAATTACTATTAAGATTTTGGGATAACATGATTATACACCAAATATTTTTCATCAAAAACATCTTCATATCAACTTCAGAAATTCCTAAATATCTATTTATTATCAATTCGAGATTTTTTGAAAACCTTTTGCGTCTGTTATATTAAAGGATTATCTTTGAGAGAAAACACGGCAACCTTTAATGAGACGCTTCTCACTTTTCCTCTTTTTACTTTTAAGTTTGAACTTTTCCGCACAGATCATCACTGAAACCCAAAAGCTGGAATCTCTTTGCAGGATTTGGGGATTTTTAAAATATTACCATCCCCGTGTAGCAAAGGGAAATCTTAACTGGGATAAGCAGCTTTTTCAAAAAATCAATGAACTTGAAAATATTCATGATAAGCAGTCTCTCAATAGTTTTTATTCTGAATGGATTGAGAGCCTCGGAGAAGTTCCGCCATGCAAAGAATGTTCAGTTAAAGATCAGAAGGTGTATTTCCTTAAAAATTTTGATCTACGCTGGATGGACAATTCACAGATTTTCTCTGATGATGTATCTCAAAAGCTTCGTTATATCGAAAAAAACAGGAATCTTGGAGACAATCACTATGTGGGAAAAGGGGGAAGAAAAATATATTTCAGAAATGAAAAATCCTATGGATCAAAATTTACTTCCACAGCGATTAGTTTACTGGAGCTATTCAGATATTGGAATTACGTGGAATATTTCTTTCCTTATAAATATGAAACCGATCAGAACTGGAATGATGTTCTTACAGAAATGATTCCCAAATTTCTAACGATTGATAATGACGAGAATTTTCACCTGGCATTAGCAGAACTCGTGGCTAAAACGGATGACTCACACGCTTACCTTTCTTCAAAGGAGATTCAGCTTCATCTGTATGGTCAACGAAAAGTTCCTGTAGAATACATTTATGCTGAAGGAAAACTAGTGATTACAAAAGTGAATGACACACGGCCCGGACATCAAAGCCCGCTGCATACCGGAGATGTTATTTATGATATTGAAGGAAAAACTATTCCGCAGATGATCAACAGTTTAGGAAAGTATGTACCTGCCTCCAATTCATGGGGTAAGGTCAGCAAAATAAAAGAAAAGCTGCTTTTCACTAACAATGATTCTGTTTCTTTAAAGATTGAAAGAGAAGGACAAAATATAGAAATAAAAACCAGAACATATCTTAGTAAGAATATTATTCGTGAAAAGAAACCTGTTGTAAAAAAGTGGAAATTGATGGATGATGAAAAGACAACCGGATATGTTAATATGGGGATGATTGAAAAGGATGATCTTAATGAGATGTACAGCAGTTTAAAATCCACAAAATCCATTATCTTTGATCTCAGGAATTATCCAAAACAAACGATTGTACCCTTAAGCTTTCTTCTTCTTCCCAACCCGGTAATCTATTATCAGTTTACTTTTCCTGATACCAGCTATCCCGGCAAATTCTACAGCAGAAAAAATGTGACCGGCAGGAAAAATCCTGAATACTATAAAGGAAATGTCATCGTTTTAGTAGATGAGAATACACAAAGTCAGGCAGAAACCACGACAATGATGTTCAAACAGCATCCGAAAGCTAAAATTATCGGGAGTAATACCTCAGGAGCCAACGGAGATGTCATTATGTTTAAAATTGCTGATCTCAATACACGGTTTACAGGCCTAGGTGCTTATTATCCTGATGGCAGGGAAACCCAAAGAATAGGAATCATTCCCGATATTCTGGTAAAACCAAGTATTGAAGGGATAAAAAACGGAAAAGATGAAGTGCTGGAAAAGGCTTTGGAGTATATAAAAACCACTGATTAAGTGAAGTGAAAATGTGAATTATCCTACGCCATTTTCATTTAACTTATATTTAACTTTTAATCTTTTGAATTTGTGAGATTTTAAAAGGATTTGGTCAACATTTTGATAGAATAACCATGTAAAAAATAAATTATGTCAGAAAAGATATTATGGATCGATGATGAAATAGATTTACTTAAACCTCATATCGTATTTTTAGAAAAGAAAGGTTATCAGGTAACCCCTGTTAACAATGTCAATGAGGCTTTGGAGCTTATGGATTCAGAGAAATTTGCTTTAACACTAATTGATGAAAATATGCCCGGTATTTCCGGTCTGGAGGCAATTCCTATGATTAAGGAAAAAGATAATGCCTTAAAAATCGTCATGGTAACCAAAAGCGAAGAAGAGCACATTATGGAAGAGGCGATCGGTTCCCAGATTGCCGACTATATATTAAAGCCTGTAAATCCCAATCAGATATTACTGTCCTTAAAGAAAAACCTTCAGCAGGATAATCTTGTAGAACAAAAAACGATTTTACAATACCAGCAGGAATTCAGAAACCTTTCCATGGAACTTTCTTATTTGAGAACGTATCAGGAATGGGCTGAGTATTATAAAAAGATCCTTAGCTGGGAAATTAAGTTTGATAAGGTAGCAGACAATGAATTTGCCGATCTTCTGCAGTCTCAGAAGGAAGAAGCCAATATTCAGTTTGCCAAATTCATTGAGAAAAATTATGAAAACTGGCTTACAGATTCAGACAAACCGATGATGAGCCACACGCTTTTCAAGGAAAAAGTGAAGCCTGAAGTAGAAAAAGAGAAGGTTCTTTTACTGATGGTGGATAATCTGAGGTATGATCAGTGGAAAGTAATCGAACCTTTATTTACAAAATACTACAATAAAATATCGGAAGATTATTATTATAGTATTCTTCCTACAGCAACACAATATGCAAGAAATTCTTTCTTTGCGGGATTAATGCCGTCTGAGATAGAAAAGCGTTTCCCTGATAAATGGTTTAATGATAATGAAGAAGGAAATAAAAATGAGTTTGAGCGCGACTTCCTGGAAGATCAGATGAAGAGAATCGGTCTTGGCTCAAAGTCTATGAAGTATCTTAAAGTACTGAACGCTGATTTTGAAAGAAAAATCTATGACGATTTCAACCAGCATAAAAATAATGACCTGCTGGTTATTGTGTACAACTTTATTGATATCCTGTCACACGCAAAAACAGACAATCATATTGTAGACCAGCTGATTCGTGATGATAAGACTTTCCGTTCCCTTACCTTCAACTGGTTTGAAAACTCTTCTTTATTGAAAATCATTAAGGCAGCTGCAGAAAACGGATATAAGCTGGTGATCACAACAGATCACGGAACAGTATATGTTAAAAAGCCAAGTAAAGTGGTAGGAGACAGAGAAACTTCTACGAATATCAGATATAAAACAGGTAAAAGCTTAACGTATGATGACAGTGATGTATGGGCCATTACCAACCCGGAAAAGCTTTTCCTGCCCAAAGGAAATCTAAGTTCGAAATATATTTTTGCTAAAAACAATATATTCCTGGCGTATCCTAAAAATTACAATCATTTTGTTAATTACTATAAAGAAACTTACCAGCATGGTGGAATTTCACTTGAAGAGTGTATTATTCCTATCAGTATTTTAGAACCCAAGTAGTTTTTTTCATAGTTTATTTAATTTTGGGTTTAAAGGCGGAAAAAATCTTGCGATTTTTTCCGCCTCTTTTTTAAGGCACTTATTTTGCATATCAACAGACAACCTTAAATATATATTTATGAAAAAACACATTTTTATTGCAGCAGCATTCTCAGCATTATTTTTAACCTCATGTAATAAAGAAAAGACAACAACAGATTCTACTCCCGCTTCTGTAGACAGTGTTGCATCCAGGCCATCTGATTCAGCAGCTGTTTCAGGTACTCAGGATGAAATTGTAAAAAGTACTTCGAAAGACAAGAACGGGAAAACCCTGGATATGACTTTCAACAATACCAAAAATACGGCTACTGTAGTATTCAACAATGAAACCATTGAGCTTCAGGGACAAAAGCCTGCATCAGGAATATGGTACAAGAATGACCATTATGAACTGAGAGGAAAAGGCGAGGAAATAGAACTGACAAAAGACGGTAAAACAGTTTTTAAAAATTAAAATCACTTACTCAATATATAAAAGTCGGATTTGAAATTCAGAGCCGGCTTTTTTTATTTCCCTACATTTGAAAAAATTTATTTTGTTTATGAGATTAATCACCTACAATGTCAATGGAATCAGGGCGGCTTTTACGAAAGATTTTCTGGGCTGGCTGAAAACTGCCGATCCGGATATCATCTGTATTCAGGAGAGCAAGGCCGGAAACGATCAGATAGACATCGAAAGCCTTGAAAAATTGGGATATCACAGTTATTGGCACTCAGCGGTAAGAAAAGGCTACAGCGGGGTCGGAATTGCCTCAAAAATAAAGCCCAACCATGTAGAGTATGGTTGTGGTATCGAAAGCTATGATAATGAAGGAAGAATCATCCGTGCAGATTTTGACGGATTTTCCGCGATTTCGGTCTATGTTCCTTCTGCATCTAATATTGAGAGGCTGGATTTTAAAATGCAGTTCTGCCATGACTTTCTTGAGTATATCAAAAATTTAAAAAAAGAAATTCCTAATCTTATTATCTCCGGAGACTTTAATATCTGCCACGAGGCTATCGATATTCACAATCCTGTCGGTTTAAAGAATGTTTCAGGGTTTCTTCCTATGGAAAGGGAATGGATGACCAATTTCATCAATGAATGCGAACTGATTGACAGTTTCAGGTTCTTTAACAATGAACCTGACAATTATACATGGTGGAGCTACCGGCAAAACTCAAGGGAAAGAAATAAAGGCTGGAGGCTGGATTATAATTTCACTTCCTATAGTTTAAAGGATAAGCTCAGCAGAGCTGTCATTTTAAAGGAAGCGGTACATTCTGACCATTGTCCTGCTTTGTTGGAACTGGATATATAAAACAGATATCCATACAAAAAGCCAGCTGAATCAGCTGGCTTTTTTTTAATTTAAATCATAAAATTAATCGACAATTTCATATTCGACTGGAATAGTACCATGATTGATATCTCCAATCTCATCGAACGCAGCTTTAGACATATCTAAAGATCTTGATGAATGGTAAGGCCCTCTGTCATTAATTCTCACTATTACCTCTTTACCATTTTTAAGGTTGGTTACCTTAACGTTTGTTCCAAATGGAAGCGTTCTGTTTGCTGCAGTAAACTTTGAGTTATCAAAGATCTCTCCGCTAGCGGTTTTTCTACCGTTAAATCTATCGTGGTAGTACGATGCATAACTTGTTTTTTTCGCATCTAAGGTATTACCTGTAAAAGAGTAAACACCTAGGGTTGAAATCATCATTATGATTACGAGAATGAATCTTTTCATCATTTTGAACTTTTATTGGTTTTGACGGGACAAAAGTATCAGGAATCTTCAGAAAACCCTATTCAATATGTTAAAAACAGTTAACAAAACACTAACAAAAAGTTAACAATCCTTGTAAAGTACTATAAATAGGGGTTTTAAATCATACTGTTAAAAAAAGTTAAAAAAAGACTTAAAAAGTTAACATAATTAACTAATTCTTGCATAATTTAAAAATCATTAATTCAAAGTAAATTGATAATCAATAGTTTACAAAAATAATAAAGTTAAAATAAAACTTCAAAACTACTTTTTAAAATTTTAAAGTCTTAAAATCCAACTTTAGGAAAAACTTTTGTCAGAAGCGCTTTAGCTTCATATGTTGAGATTCAGCGATTGATTTTTAACACCTTTTTATTTTGTTAAAATGTAAAGTCTGATTCATTTATTAGCCCATATTTGATTTCAATTGCTCAAAAAGTGATTTAATCACGATGTATTACCCCGAAAAATAAAAGAACGTCCTTCTCTGTAAAAAGCAAAAAACCAATGATTTCTCATTGGTTTTTATTATATAATGATAAGTATTATATTATTTCAAATATTCTAAAACATAATCATATGTTCCACTTGGATATACTACAGACATACTAGGAGAACCTGTAATTGCATTTCCTGCTGTAGTAGCTATTGTATAGGAATATAAACTTCTATCATAAACAATGTTTGTACCTGCTTTATAGATAGTGATTGCATACATTGCTGTCATCCCTGTAGGAGAAGGAATACTAACTGCTGTAGAAGTCCCACTTGCTGTAAAAGTTCCTTTAATTGCATAAACCTGTTTGCTATCTACCAAAGTACCAGTAACAGTTTCAGTGGTAAGTACATTTACTTTACCAGAACCTCCCATTGGTACCCATCTACCGTTGGTAATATTACCTGGGTTACCCGGATTGGAGAAATAATAGAATCCAGGAGCAACAGCTGTTGTTACACCCTGACCTGTTGCTGTATTTCCAGTAGCAGTATTATATACTACCATACCGTCAAAGTCAGAAACAATAACAGTATTATCCATTGGAGAAGTATCAAAAGTAAAAGTAGTTAAATTTGTTCTAGGAAACCCTAAACCTCTACCATAGCTTTGGTTTGCTAATCCTTCAAAATTACTACCATCCATGAAATAGTTTGTATTATTTAGGGCTGATGTAGTGTTCCCATTAGTTATAATTTGGGCATTAACATTTGCACTAAGGAACAATAATACTCCACCTGCTATAGTTAAGAAAATATTTTTCATTTTAATTTATGTTTTTATATATTAATTTCTACCTGAAACAAGATACCAAGTTGTACCGTTACTATAAATCTGTATAGCAGCAATTCCCGTAAGAGAAGTCATACCTTTAGGTGTAGCAACACCGTCGGTACCTGTAAACTGTAAAGTACCACCTGTTTGGTTTCTTATATAAATTGTTCTTCCGTTATAAGCGGTAGGTGTCGGTAAAGTAAGTTGTGTTCCACTGGTAAACTCCCAATAATCAAAATTAGAGTTTGTCCAGTCATAAGCAGTAGAAGCTGCTTGTGCTAAGTTCATTCTGAATGGAGTCGCAGGAGCAGCACCTCCTCCTAAGGTTTTCCATGTACTGGATGGTGCATCATAGTAATAAAACCCAACTGCTGTTACATTTACAGTTTTTGTTGAGGCTGTACCATCTATAGTAGTTACAAAAGTAAGAGCACCATTTTGAGCAGCTGTATACGCAGCATCTTTGGCTGTTAGCTGAGCTCTTGTTAAACGAGGGGCCAATAACGCATCAGGTCTAGCATTGTCAGTAGTGTTTGCTACTACATCTAAAGTCGCGGCAGGTGTGGTTGTGTTAATCCCCACTCGCCCTTGTTGAGCTTTAGAAACAGCCGAAAGGCCAACAAGCATAATTGCTGTTAATAAAAATTTTTTCATAAGTTTTTAAAGATTTTTAATTACATTTTTTTTCATCAATATTTCCAAAAAGAGATGATACATCTCAACTTGTGAACATTAAAATAAAACCAAAGTAATACAATAACTATTTCAATTGACTTTTAGCTTATTTAATGATTAACTTGCTGAAAGCACATGATTTAAAAATATTGCTTCTTGCGCAAATTTAAGCATAATTTTCGATTTTAAATACATTATAAAAGAAAATTAAAAATTCTTAATTACATAAAAAACAATAATCACTTGATTATCAGCGGAATAAAAA
>NZ_JAJFZH010000011.1:0-152112 GCF_020733145.1 Chryseobacterium sp. X308 | reverse complement strand
AAGGAATAAAGAAGTGAGGACATTTCTAAAGCACAATATACTTCCTGAGTTATTTAGCCAAAACTGTTCTCTCACCCCTTTTGCTTTGTATGTAAATTTATTCTTTTGCAAACATAGGAGCCGAAACTTACAACTAAATAATTCGAATTACAAAAAGATTATCTGCGTAGATCTGCGTGATCTGTGGGAAAAAAACGATAAAAACAACAAATTGTCATAACACTAAATCTTTTCCTACTTTTGTAAAGAATAAATCTTGAGTTGTAAAACTGAAATGCTATTAAAACTTCCCACAGAACCCGTTTCCATTCAGGAAATTCCCATTCATAAAAATATTAAACTTTTCATTAAAAGGGAAGATCAGATTCATCCGTTGATTTCAGGGAATAAATACTGGAAACTCTTTCACAATGTCAATAACTATCTCGAAAAAAATCAGGGAAACCCCTATATTATTACGTTTGGAGGTGCTTTTTCCAATCACATTGCAGCGGTTTCTGCGGTAGGAAATAGGGCGGGTATTCCAACACTGGGAATCATCAGAGGGGAAGAACTGGAGCATAAATGGCGCGATAACCCAACCTTACTTTTTGCGAAAAGAAATGGGATGAACCTGAAATTTGTCACCCGCGAAGAATACCGCCACAAAGAAAAACTGACAGAATTCCTTCAGCAGGAGTTCCCTGAAGCTTTGATTGTTCCTGAAGGAGGAACCAATAAAGAGGCTGTAGAAGGAGTGAAAATGATGCTCAACGAACAAACAAAAGATTTTGACTATCTTTGCACCGCAGTTGGAACCGGTGGTACCATTGCAGGAATTTCAAAATTTTGTGAAGAGAATCAGAAAGTTATAGGATTTAAAGCTGTTGACGATGCTTCTCTGGAAAATAAAATTTTTGAATTAACTTTGAAACAGAATTTTAATCTAATAGATTCATGTTTTGGAGGTTATGGTAAAATAAGTGATGGAAACGTCCGTTTTATCAATGATTTCAAGGAAAGATACGGTATTCCTCTGGAACCGGTTTATACAGGGAAAATGATGGAGAAGGTTTTTGAAATGATAGAAGAAGAGTATTTTCCTGAAAACAGTAAGGTTTTATGCTTTCACACTGGTGGTTTACAGGGAATTGAAGGAGCGAATCTGCTGTTGGAAAAACAGAATAGAAATTTAATTATATAAGTAAAATTGAAAAACATGAAACACTTAGTGTTCCATCTTTCATTTTAAAACAATAAAAAATATAAGATGAAAAGACTTTTTCTATCCATAAGCCTTTTAGTTTTATCAAAATTTTCAGCCCAGACTTGGGCAACCGAAGATCAGTATATTCAGAAGTTTGCTAAATATGCCGTAGAAGAAATGGAAAAATATAAAATTCCGGCTTCTATTACTCTTGCCCAGGGCCTGTTGGAAACCGGAGGCGGACAGAGCAGATTGGCACAGGAAGGCAAAAACCACTTCGGTATAAAATGTAAGGAAGACTGGACCGGTAGAACAATGAAACATACCGATGATGCACCCAATGAGTGCTTCCGTGTATACGATGATCCGAGACAGTCTTATGAAGACCATTCTATATTTTTATCTACAAGAAAATATTACGCCAACCTTTTCAAACTGGATATGAAAGATTACAGAGCGTGGGCAACTGGCTTAAAAAAAGCAGGGTATGCTACCAACCCGCGCTATGCTTCCATTCTTATCTCCAAAATTGAAAAGTATAAATTATATGAATACGACAATACCAATTCCAATGAAGTATTGTACGCTGTTCTTAAAATGTATCCGGATCTGAAAGACGACAGAACTTTCATGGCACAGCTGGAGCCTTCAAAAGCCAACAGAAAAGCTAAAGAACCGGTTACGGTAGAAGTTCCCTACAAACAGACTTCCTACGCACAACAACAAAAAAGAGTGGAGAGAATTAAAACAAAAGCTGAAATTCTTAATTCTATTCTGATCAAAAGTCATCCGAATGACGGGTTGAAATATATTATCATTCCTGAAGATACCGATGTGAAATTCATTGCCAACAAATTCAAAGTAAGCGAAAGCAGACTAATGAAATGGAATGAGCTTGAAAATGAAACGTTGAAGAAAAATGACATCGTTTTCCTTGAGTCTAAAAATTCTACCGGAAATACAGCCACCTATAAAGCTGAATACGGAGAAGATATGCATGATATCGCACAAAAATTCGGAATCAAGTTAAATAAATTATATGCTAAAAACAGAATGGATGAAGGGCAGCAGCCTTCAGCAGGACAGCTGATTTATTTAATAGACAAAAAACCGCGAAACTAATAACGATTCCAAAGCCATGAGAATATTAAATGTGAAATCTAAATATCTGTCGATATTTCTGATATTCATGTCGTGTACAATATTTTCACAGGATCAAAATTATATTCCTTACAGAAAAGGAAAGTTGTGGGGATTGTGTGATGTTAATAAATTTATAGCTGTACAGCCGCAATATAGCAGTATAAGCAGCTATGATGAATCCATAGGAGGATTTCATGCAGAACAAAATGGAAGATTTGGTATCGTAGATCGAAATGCTGTTATCATCATGCCATTTATTTCCAATACACCCATATCTGTAGAACGAGATAAATATCTGGTTTTTGATGGATGGGATTATTATTACTATTCCATCAAGACCAAAATGCGTCTTGACAAATATATTAAGCAAGAAAGTTATCCTGTAAGAGACAGTGGTTGGGAAAATTATAGTCCGCTTAACAGAAATAACGCAAAATTGACATTAAGCAGGGAAGATCTTGATGATGATGATCTGGATATGCTGGAGTCATATGATAATGATGGTTATCAATGGAATTACAAAGCTGATTTTCTGGAGATCATGGACGGAAATACCTATGTCGGGATGTATGTCCCTAAACTTAAGAAAGTATTTCTCAATACACAGGATATAGCATACGTAGGATGGCAGTTTTATAAAGGTAAACCTTATATTTTGACAACCAACGTTTCAGGTTTTTTGGGGTTAGCAGATGAAAATTTGCGGGAGGTTTATCCTATACGATATGAAACAATCAATCTGATAGATGACAGCCATTTAGTTGTTCTTTCAGAACCTGATCCGAATAACAGAAATAATGTGATTTTTAAGACAATTCTTCCCAATAATAAGGTTTTATACGGAAAATTTGAGCCAGCTATGATCGTTTTGAAAAATGGCAATCCTTTTCAGATATATTACATGATAAGTAATGGGCAGAAAAATTATGCAGGAGAAGATGGAACCCTTTACTTTGAGGGTTAAATAATAAAATAAAAGAAAAATGAAGTATCAAAGAAGTTCGGCTTTATTTGATGAAGCCTACAAATACATTCCGGGAGGTGTAAACTCTCCGGTAAGAGCATTCAAATCCGTAGGAGGAGTGCCTGTTTTCATGAAATCGGCAAAAGGTGCTTACCTTACCGATGCAGATGATAATACTTACATCGATTATATCAACTCATGGGGACCAGCCATTTTAGGGCATACTCATCCTGAAGTACTGGAAGAGCTTAAAATACAGGCAGAGAAAGGATTTTCTTTCGGTGCTCCTACAGAACTGGAAACGGAAATAGCAAAATTCATCATTGAAAATGTCCCGAATATTGACCAGATCAGAATGGTTTCTTCAGGAACAGAAGCATGTATGAGTGCCATCCGACTGGCAAGAGGGTATACAGGAAGAGATAAAATCGTAAAATTTGAAGGCTGTTATCACGGACATTCGGATTCATTCCTGATCAAGGCGGGAAGTGGTGCTGCTACATTTGGAAACCCAAATTCTCCGGGAGTAACTGCCGGAACTGCAAAAGATACTTTGCTGGCCCGTTATAATGATTTTGAACAGGTTCAGGATTTATTCCGTCATAATCCGGGAGAAATTGCAGCTGTGATTATAGAGCCGGTTGCTGGAAATATGGGTTGTGTGCTGCCTGAAAACGATTTCTTACAAAACCTGAGAAAGATCTGTGATGAAAACGGAGCTTTATTAATCTTTGATGAAGTAATGACCGGTTTCAGATTAGCTTTCGGAGGTGCACAGGAACTTTTCAATGTAAAAGCAGATTTAGTGACTTACGGAAAGGTAATCGGTGGAGGTCTTCCGGTAGGAGCTTTCGCAGGTAGAAATGAAATTATGGATCACCTTGCACCAAAAGGAGGGGTATACCAGGCGGGAACATTAAGCGGAAATCCTTTAGCAATGAGAGCCGGATTAAAAACCCTTCAGCTTATTAAAAATGATCCTGAGTTTTTCAACAGACTGGAAAAAACAACAGAAACATTGGATTTTGAGATCGGAAAAATATTAAACGAAAAGGGAATTGCGCACAGAATCAACAGAAAAGGTTCTATGATGTCTGTATTCTTCCATATTAAAAGTGTTTCCAACTTTGATGAGGCACAGGAAGCTAACCACTCATTATTTAACAACTTCTTCCACCAGATGCTGCAGAATGGAGTATATCTTCCACCAAGCGGTTATGAAACTTACTTCATCAGCGATGCCATTAAGGATAAAGAAATTGATATGACATTGGAAGCAGTAAGAAAATTTGAGTATTCAAATAAATAAATATAAACAAGACCGGATTTCACATCCGGTTTTTTTATGGAAAAGAAAATTGATTTGATGAGTTTGAATTGAAAAAAAATTGACACAATCTTTCTCATTACGTAGGAGTCTCAGCAAAGTAGAACAGTATAATCTAGATTCTTACCGGAATGACAAACTATGTGTATTATTTTTATACTAGTCGGAATTACTAGTCTTAGTTTTATACAAAAAGTAAAGGCTGTCCCCTTTGTCACTCCGTAGGAGTCTCAGCAACGTAAAACAGCATAATCAGGATTCTTACGGAATGACAAACTATGTGTATTATTTTTATACTAGTCGGAATTACTAGTCTTAGTTTTATACAAAAAGTAAAGGCTGTCCCCTTTGTCACTCCGTAGGAGTCTCAGCAACGTAAAAACAGCATAATCAGGATTCCTATGGAATGACAAGCGTTGTGGGATACTCTTAGTTGTAGTGTAGAAAGACAAACTGAGTATTTTAGCAGGGAATTACCACAAAGTATAAATCATACAGATTTTGTAATAAACCATACACCTCATTCAAGGGGCTTCTTTTTAATTTTGTCTTAAATAGATTGGAAATGAAGACCTCAGACAATACCATCTCCCGTAAAGATTTTATCCGGAATTCAGCGTTGGCTGTAGCGGGATTAACTTTAATACCTAATATCATGACTGCATCGCCTTTCGATGAGAAAAATCTTTCTGCAAAAGGAAAAATGAACCTTAAGAATGTTCGTTTGGAAACAGGATTTGAATACCAGGATGGGGAAGTGACTTCTACCAAAACGGATCTATTTTATGTTGAAGTTGAGAACGGAAAAATTATAAAGATTTCACCCAATCAACCGAATGCTAAAGCTATAGATGCAAAAGGACTGTTAATGCTTCCTGCATTTAAGGATATGCACATCCATCTGGATAAAACTTTTTATGGAGATCAATGGCAGGCCGTGAGAAAAAGAACAGGAGGTGTCAAAGGAATGATTGAGCTGGAGCAGAAAATGCTTCCTGAGATGCTTAAAAATTCCACCTTTAAGGCTGAAAAACTGATTGAATTATTACAGTCTAAGGGAACTTCCT
Organism: Chryseobacterium sp. X308; assembly: GCF_020733145.1. Taxonomy (NCBI): domain Bacteria; kingdom Pseudomonadati; phylum Bacteroidota; class Flavobacteriia; order Flavobacteriales; family Weeksellaceae; genus Chryseobacterium; species Chryseobacterium sp. X308. The sequence continues at coordinate 146,425 of NZ_JAJFZH010000011.1, read as the reverse complement.
ACGCAAGAAGCCATGTGAATATTGAACCTACTTCAAAACTTCAGTCATTAAAAAATCTGCAGAAAGCTTTAGAAAACAAAAAGAAAGGCTTTGAAGCTGAATTGGTAGCCTTCCCACAGCATGGTGTATTCTATACGGATTCCGTACCTTATCTGAAAGAAGCTGCGAAGATGGACATCGATTTTATTGGTGGAGTAGATCCGTTCAACATCGATGGTGATATTGAAAAAGTGGTAGACTTTACTGTTCAGCTTGCTTTAGACAATAAAAAAGGAATAGATATTCACTTACACGAAACCGGAGACTCTGGATTGAAAACGGTAGAATATCTGATTAAAAAAGTAAACGAAAACCCTGCTCTTAAAGGGAAAACATATGTAAGTCACTGTTTTGTTCTTGGAAAATTAGAAACGGCGAGACAGGAAGAAATTGCTGAAAAATTAGGTGAAGCACAGATCGGAATTGTCTCTACAATCCCTTTCGGAAGACTGATCATGCCCATACCAACACTTTACAAGCATAATGTAACTGTTCTCACAGGAAATGACAGTATTGTGGATCACTGGAATACTTTCGGGACAGGAAGTGTACTTCAGAAAGCCAATTTAATGGCACAATTGTATGGATATTCAACAGAGTTTTTATTATCAAGAAGCTTAAAACTGGCCACTGGAAATATTCTTCCGTTGGATGATAAAGGAACTCAGCAATGGCCAAAGTCAGGTGATAACGCAGATTTTGTATTGATCAACGCAAGTTGTTCAGCAGAAGCAGTATCAAGAATTTCAGACGTAGAGTCTTTAGTTCACGATGGGAACGTTGTTTTTTAATTTAAAATAAAAAAGGATTAAATAAATTAATATATAATCTAGTTGTGTTTTTTCAACCATAAAGGGGATAAATGTTTACGAAAAGTCACGAAACGAAGATGGAAAATGAAGATAGCGTGATACAATAAAGCTTTTGTTCCTTTTGTGGTTGTTTTAGTTTTTTCTCTCGTAAATTTTAGTAATTTTAGGAGAAAATCAGGCAGAGTGGCTTACCATACAGATCATTTTCCAATTTTAGGAATTCAGGAATTTAGTGAAAATCAGCTGAATGGCTGTAATTTGCTGTTTAATGATCTCTCCGGAGCACGTTCCATTGATGATCCCCATAAACATGATTTTTTCATCATTAATCTCTTTGAGCACGGAGCAGGATCACATACCATAGATTTTACAGAATATGAGGTGAAAGATTACCAGATTCATCTTGTTTTTCCTGATCAGGTACATCAATGGGTGATTGGAAAAGAAACCATCGGTTATCAGCTGATGATCAGCCGGGACTGGTTCGAAAGTTTTCTGCCCTCATTAAGATTTTCTGCCTCTTATTATCAGAATCATCCGGTAATCAATCTTTCTGAAGAAGCGTTTGCAAAGTTTTTTTATGAATTTCAGGAAATCCGGAAAGAACTGAATGGAGAAAAAGTATTCTGGGAATTGATCCAGAAAAGAAGTGAATTAATTGGTCTGCTGGTAAGTAAATCTGTGGAAGGCGCTTTTAAAGACTTTGAAATCTATAACTCAAATCCTATTATTTCAAAATTTCTGCATTTGATTGACGAATATTTTAAAACAGAAAGATCTGTATCATTTTATGCCGATAAACTGAATATTTCTGCCAACTACCTGAATATTGTCTGTAAGAAAAATCTCAATGCTTCAGCATCTTCACTTATTCAGGACCGCATTTTACTGGAAGCCAAAAGACTGCTGAAAGTTTCCGAAATGTCTGTAAAAGATATTGTTTATGATCTTGGCTTCTATGACCATGCCAGCTTTTCCAAATTCTTTAAAGCGCAGACGGGAATGACACCTTCCCAATTCAAAGAATAATCTGTACAAAACAAGACATGATTGATACACCGGTTTTACTTCAGGCTGGCTTAATTTTGTATTGTTAAATTTTAAATCATGAAATTTCCCTATCAATTAACTGCAAAAGGAAACTATTCCCTGAAAAATGTCCGTCTGGAAACAGGTTTTGAATACGAAAATGAAGAGGTTACCGGAACAAAAACAGACCTTTTCTGTATTGAAATTGAAGATGGAAAAATAAAAACAGTAAAAGCCAATGATCCGGCTTCCAATGCAATCGATGCTAAAGGATACCTGATGCTTCCTGCATTCAGGGATATGCACATTCATCTGGATAAAACGTTATATGGCCTTCCCTGGCAGGCCCTTTCTCCGAAAAGAAAAACGGTGAAAGATATGATCGCCTATGAACAGGAAATCATTCCTGAATTGCTGAAAACTTCGGTAAGCAGGGCAGAACAGCTGATCAGTTTACAGCAGCATTACGGAACGCATTTCGTAAGAACGCATTTCAATATTGATCCTACATCAGGACTGAAATCTCTGGAACATCTTGAGCAGGCTCTTAAAAATAAAAAAGAGTCCTTCAAAGCCGAACTGGTAGCCTTTCCCCAACATGGAGTGTATTACACAGAATCTGCTCCACTGATGAAAGAAGCAGCACAGCTTACAAGTGTAGGATTTATTGGCGGACTGGATCCTTTCAGTATTGATGGAAGCATTGAAAAAGTAATGGATTTTACCGTTCAGCTGGCTTTAGATCACAACAAAGGAATTGATATTCACCTGCACGAAGCAGGCGAGTCCGGAATGAAAACGATCAATTATCTGATTGATAAAGCGATCGAAAACCCGGCGCTTCAGGGGAAGACATTTGTAAGCCACGCGTTTGCTTTAGCTCATCTTTCTCCTAAAGAAACTGAACAGATCGCAGAAAGACTGGCTGCCGGAAAAGTAGGAATCGCTTCTTCCGTACCTTTTAAAGGAAAAGTAATGCCTATTCCAACCCTGAAAAAATATGGAGTAAACGTATTGATTGGAAACGACAATGTACAGGATTACTGGAGCACTTTCGGTTCCGGAAGTATGCTGCAAAAAGCCAATCTTATTGCTGAACTGTACGGTTATACTACAGAATATGCCCTTTCAAGAGCTTTGCAGTTTGCGACTCAAGCCATTCTTCCTCTGGATGAAAAAGGAAACAAGCAGTGGCCAAAAGCCGATGATGAAGCCGCTATTGTTCTGACAGACGCGTCATGTTCTGCAGAAGCTGTTTCCAGAATGTCCGAAATTAAAGCCCTGATGAATGGCGGGAATTTATTCTGGAGAAATTAATCTGAAGTATATATATATTTATACACTTGTTTTTTGTAACTGCCATCGGAAGCTTTTCTGGTGGCTTTTTTTGAATTATGAGTTATGAGTTTCGGGATTCGGGATCCGGGTTTCGGGGTCCTTCTTTATCAATAGGAACGGGCTTTAGCCCGTTTGAATGGAAAAAAATATACCTCAGGCTTTAGCAAAACTTATGAAAGAATATCTGTATTCAAACCCCAAAATTACTGTTCATATTCCCTTTATATGTTTTACAATGTGAACATCTATTCATATTCAAAATTCCTACTATTTGTAATATCCCGTAATAACGATAAAAAAAGCCCCCGGAAATTACTTCCGGAGGCCTCTATTTGAAATTAAATCTAGGTACTTATATGATGATGTTATAAGTTAAAGTTAGTCCATCCTGCATACCATGTATCCGTAGCATCTTTTACAGCACCTCTGTAAGTAACCTGCGTAAACCAGGTTGCTAATTTAGCGTTTGTAAATGCTCCACCTGTTAATAATGGAGAACCTGAAGTAGGGGTAAAGTTTGGAGTAGTTCCTGCAGGAGCCCAAGCACCAGCAAGTTTTACATCAGCTGTAGACGCAAGGATGGTGTTTCCTTTAGCATTGAACCATGTTGTAAGATCGGCCAATGTATACGTTGTAGGAGTAGAGGTAGATGGTCCGAATTTTAAAGGAGTTGTAGTTCCAGCCAATATGTTGTTTTCGAAGAATAACTTGTTACCAACAATATTGTTATCTGTTGGAGAACCTTTTGTAGCATCGATGAATAAACCAACCGGGAACCCTGTGAATACAGAGTTGAATACAGAGATAGAAGAGTTTCTTCTGATCTGTAGTGCATTCTGGAATAACGCATTGATTGATCCAGGATTTGCAGAGTTGATTGGCCCGATAATGGTCATGTTAGAGAACGTAGCGGATGTCTGAGGGGTTAAAGTAGAACCGTTGGCATCATTATCAGATTCAAATGCATTGGAACCTGAAACGTCTGCTACCTGAGAATCTCTTACTGCGATACCAAACTGTACCTTTCCTGAATACCCGTTGTCAGTATCGAAATCGTCATCAAGACCTTTGTAAGAAATAAGGTGAGAACAGTTTACTGTTCCTCCGAACCACTCAAAACTGTCATCGTTAGCATAAGCAACCTCTACATAATCTACTGTAGTTCCGTTACCTACACCACCGAATGTAAGTCCGTTAACCTCTTTATCTGGTAAAAATGCATATCCTGCATATTCTATTCTTACATATTTTAATACACCACTGTTATCAGCAGCATTGGTTCCGCCATAAAGTCCAAGACCTTCAGAGTTGTTGATTCCTCCTTCAATTTCTCCAACTCCGTTTGCACCTCCGAAAGATGCATTGGTAGGAGCGTTTCCTAAAATAACTAAACCTGCCCAGTCTCCTCTTTTAGGACTTGGTTTTTCTGAAGTGAAAATAATAGGGTTGGCAGCAGTACCTTCTGCCATGATTTTACTTCCTCTTGTAATGATCAAAGCTCCGTTTTTATCAGCTTCACCTACAATCTTTGTACCTGGCTCGATCGTTAAAGTAGCTCCGTTAGTTACATATACCAGTCCTCTCAGCTTATAGATTTTATTGGCTTTAAGTGTAGTATTGGAAGTGATTTTTCCTGAAAGAATAAGGTTTTCAGTTTCTCCGTTTCCGTTACCTCCATTTTGAATAATGGTAGGTCCATCTTCTTCTATATTTCTACATGCGGTAGTTGATACTAGAGCGCCAAGCATTAAAGAATATAAAACGAACTTTTTCATGTTATAAAGAATTAAATTATTTATTAGATTATTTGTTGAGTGAATTAAAAATTGTATCCCAGTGTTAAACTGATATTGGTTCCTGTAAGCCTTTCAATAGCAAGAGCATCTTTGCTGTCATACTTGCCGTTGTCGTTCAGGTCATGGTAGAATTTGGCACGACGGTTCAGGATGTCTGAAACATTCAGCTTGATCTCTCCTTTGTTGCTCCATAATTTTTTAGAAAGCTGGAAATCTAAAAGAGGTCTTGGTGCTTCCCAGATTGGTGGAACCTGATCGTTTCCTACATAAAGGATTCTTCTTCCGATCATGTTGAACAATAGCGTTGAAGACCATCCTGATTTTTCAGTATCATACTGAAGACTTAGGTTGACAGTATATGGAGATTGTCCCTGCATTGGTCTGTCAATATTGGTAGCTTCGTCTGTTACTCTGTTTTTGATTAATGCTACGTTTCCACCCAAAGTAAAGTTTTTAAGAGCGCTTACAAAATCCAGTTTTTTTCTGGCTTCCACTTCCAGTCCGTAAGCATCAGCTTTATCTACGTTAAGATAGTTGAAGGTGTTACTCGTTCCTACCCCTGATTGGTTGAAGTATAATTCGATCGGTTTCTTGAAGTTTTTATAGAAACCTGCCACGGAAATAATTTCCCCGTTTCTTGGGTAGAATTCCCAACGAAGGTCGGCACTCGTAATTTTGGTTCTTTCGATAGATTTGTTACCGATTACAGTTGCTCCAAGGTCAAAATCATAATATGCCAAAGGAGAAACCTCTCTGAATTCCGGTCTTACAACAGTTTGCGAACCTGCAAGACGGATATTCATTTTAGGATTTACCTTGAATGTTAAGTTCACAGCAGGTAAGAAATCTGTAACACGAGTGTTTACAAAACGGTCATCGCTTTTCTTCGTGCTTCCTACCAACTGGTCAAAGTTCTCCACTCTTAATCCCCAGACAGCTCTTAACCATGGTGTGAAGTTATTGTCAAACTGTAAGTATCCTGCGTTAAGGATGGTGTTGGCAATATATCTGTACTGGTTTCCTGCAATTTCATCAAATGTGAATCCTCCGTTAGTTCCGAAGTTACCAGGATTGAAGATGGTTTCAAAAGGCTGGGAAAGTAATCCCTGATTGAAGTTTTCAAGTCTTACAGAGAACGGTCTTGAGTTGTATATTCTGTCTTTTACCTGGAATAAATAACCTCCTTTGATCGTTTGCTTCTGTCCGAACATCGTAAACGTTTTGGAAACGTCACCTCCTGCATTATACAGATAGTCGCTCAGAGTAGAGTAGAATACACTTCCTGATTTTTGGGAAAGACCATTAGAAATCAATGCTAAATAAGGGCTTCCCGGCATGTTGGTATATTGGTTATACTGCAAACGCTGCAGCAAAGGAATATACTGATCAAGAATTCCGAAGCTTCCGTACCAGTTTACGGTAAGACCGCCAAGAACATCAATTTTATGATTACCGGAAAGGGTAGAATTGTAGAAAGTCGTTTCTTTAAATCCAATTTCCCTTGCCATGATATTGGTACCGTTAATCGGATCAAATTCAAAGTCCTTTCCTGTTCTGAAGGACATATGGTTTACCGTATTGTTGGTAATGATATTCTTTAAGGAGATTTTATTATTGTTGTTCAGCTTTAAAGAAAGGTTCAACATCCCTCCTAAAATAATATCATTGCTGTATTTTTCTGTAAAATAATCGAAGTTGGTATCAGCAAGCTGGTCGTTGATGGTAAAGAAACGGTTGGTAGATTCGGTTCTTCTTTTGTTGTTACTGTAGTTTAAAACAGCAATTACCCCTAAATCTTTTCCGAATACTTTCGTGTTGAAACCTCCGTCTAACTGTAAACTTAAGTTTTCAGGATAACCAATGCTGTTGTATCCAAGATTCTTGGTATATCCTTTACCAATCTCTGTTTTCTGAGCTTCAGTCAGAATACTGAAAGCATTTTTCGCAGGCATATTGGTAGGAAGTTTTCTGTAACCGTCATCAATTCCTAAAAAGTCCCACTTTCCACCTTTCTGCATATGGAACTCCTGTCCCATAGTAGCTGTATTTCCTCCTACACCTACCTGTACATTGAAGAAGTTTTTATTAGGAATATCTTTAGTATTTACCTGAATCAAAGCACCTCCCCATTCACCTGTATATTCCGGAATGAACGTTTTATTGATGACAAGGGTTTCGATAACGTTGGCAGGGAAAAGATCAAAAGAGAAAGTCTTTCTGTCAGGCTCCGTACTGGATAACTGAATACCGTTCAGCATGGCCTGGTTGTAACGGTCTGATAAACCTCTTACTACAATATATTTTCCGTCAAATAAACTCACCCCTGAAACTCTTTTCAGAACTTCACCGGTGTTTCTGTCCGGACTTCTTTTAATTGCTTCAACACCAATAACCTGAGAAACTACACCGGCATTCTTTTGTAAACCGATGGTAGAGGCTATGGTTTCTTTTCTTGCGTTTGATTTTATGACAACTCCCTCAATTTCTTTTTCTTTGGTAGAGGGCTTATCCAGAACGATATCAAGATGAGTGTTACCTTCATTTTTGATAATAACTTCACTGATCTCTTTTCTGTTATACCCGTTGGAACTTACGGTTACAATGTAATTGGTGCCAGGGGAAAGGTTGATAGAGTAGTATCCGGAAATGTCAGTCGTTACTTCCTGACCATTTACTTTTACTTTTACACCTTCTATTGGAGTATTATCTTTCTCGTCCAATACCCTACCTTCCAAAATCTGACTTTGTGCAAAAGCATAGCCAGCAGAAAACAAGGCAAGTAGCATGATGCTCTTGTGGAGTTGTTTTTTCATTATTACTTCTTTTACTTCTTTTTCAAGGGCAAAATAAAGGCTAAGTTTTTAAGAAAACTTTAGGAGAATCTTAATTAATTATGAAGTTTGTATTAACGAAAGAACAGATTTTATACTTATCGATGTTTAATTTATATAATTATAATTTTTGTTTTAATGTTAATTATTATTCCTTATATTTGATTTGTGTATATTTATTTATTGATTTTTTTATTGATTTTGTAATTGATATGCAAAATGTAATTTTTTAATAATTAGTTAACATTTGGCGGATAGATGAAATCAATTGAAATAATTAATTTTGTGGGAATTCTTAAACTAGAAGATGAGCAAAAAAATTCTTTTAATAGACGATGAACTGGACATTTTAGAGATTCTGTCTTACAATTTGGAAAAAGAAGGGTATGATATCTATACCGCTACCAATGGTAACGAAGGTATAGAAAAAGCGAAGGAAATTGTTCCGGATCTTATCTTATTAGATGTCATGATGCCTGAAAAAGATGGTATAGAAACCTGTCAGGAACTTCGTAAAGTGAAAGAACTGCAAAAAACACTTATCGTGTTCCTTTCTGCAAGAAGTGAAGAGTTTTCTCAATTAGCAGGTTTTCAGGCGGGGGCTAATGATTACATTGTAAAACTGATCAAACCGAAAATCCTGATCTCTAAAGTGAATGCATTATTACAGCTAACCTCTCAGGTGTCTGACAATGCTAAACTCATCGAAATCGGAGACCTTGTTATCGATAAAGATAACTTCAGGGTTTCCAAAAGCGGACAGCAATTTCTTCTTCCTAAAAAAGAATTTGATTTGCTTTACCTTTTGGCTTCCAATACGGAGAAGGTTTTCAAAAGAGAAGAGATCCTGGAAAAAGTTTGGGGTAATGATGTGATCGTAGGAGAAAGAACCATTGATGTTCACATCAGAAGACTAAGAGAAAAACTGGGAATCAATACGATTCAGACATTAAAAGGGATTGGGTATAAACTGATCGTTTAATTATTTAAAAATCCTAACTTTACGTTCAATCATTAAAACGTTGTAAAATTGAAATTTTACAGACTTACCCTCGTTGCCTCCTGTCTGCTGACACTGGTAATGCTCCTTTTAGTAGTCGTATTCGATTCGCTGAAAGATATCTATTATGAGACCCCTTTGTTCAAAACGGGTCTTTTCATCTGTATTATCCTGATCTTTATGATCAACTGTGTGGTGCTGGAGCTGCTCTTTAATTATTATGGAAGAAAGCAGGTGAAAGGACTTTCCGGAATCCTTCCTCAGGAAATGGTTCATGATAATGATGAAAATATAACCATTAAAGAATTGGGAGAAAGATTTTCAGACCTTAATCAGCAGAGAGCTTCCGAAATTGATATGATGAAAGAGATGGAAAGTTACCGTAAAGAATACATCGGAAATGTTTCCCATGAGCTCAAGACTCCTCTTTTTTCTATCCAGGGATATGTAGAAACCTTGAGAGACGGCGGAGTGGATAATCTTACCATCCGCGACAAATATCTGGAGAGAATCGATAAATCGGTAGAAAGGCTGATCGCTATTGTGACAGATCTTGATATGATTAACAGGCTGGAAGCCGGTGAAATCAATCTTACCGTTTCAAAATTCGATGTGAACCTTCTGATCAAAGAGATTTTTGACCTTCTAGATCTTGAAGCTGAAAAACGAAATACAACATTACAGATTCAGACCCTTCATCCGCAGATTTTTGTGGAAGCCGATAAACAGAAAATTTCCCAGGTTTTTATTAATCTGATTTCCAATGCTATTCATTATGCCAACAGGCAGGAAGCAAAAGTGATTGTAAAAACCAGTGTCCTTAAAAATAAGGTGCTGATCGAAGTGATAGACAATGGAATGGGTATCAAATCTGAAATTCTTCCAAGAATCTTCGAAAGATTTTATCGTGTGGAAACCAGCAGAAGCAGAAGAGAAGGCGGCTCCGGACTTGGTCTGGCTATTGTAAAACACATCCTTGAAGCTCACAACGAAAACATTACCGTAGAAAGCGTTTACCTTGAAGGGACGAAGTTCAGTTTTATGCTTGAAAAAAGTAAATAATTCCGGCAAAATGTAAGAAAAAAAAATATTTTAAAAAATCCTGAAATATTTTTTTGTCACATGTCATTTATTATATATTTGCAACAGAGATTTATCATAATTATAAAGGCAAAAAGTAATTTAAGAAACTGATATGGTTTACAAAATCCGCGTAATATTAGATGCGAAAGAGGATATTTTCCGTGATGTCGAAGTTAAGGGAAAACAAACGTTATGGAACTTACATTTAGGAATTAAAAGTGCATTCAGTCTGCAGGGAGATGAGCTTTCTACTTTTAATCTGTTGGAAGATGACGGAACGATCGTAAAAAGTGTCCCATTGGAAGATATGAGTGATGATGGTGATGGTGAGATCATGTCAGATGTTTACATTGATGAAGCTTTTGAAAATGTAGGTGACAAAGCGCAATTCCAGTATGGACTTCTTGATCTTTGGGAATTCTTCTGCGAGCTTGTGGAAGTAATTGAAGAAACAAAAGGCGTGAACTATCCGATCACTGTATACAGATTTGGAAATGTTCCATTAAAAGCTCCAAGCAAAAACGGAAGTGCCGGAGGTGGCAAAAAGAAATCAGCAATGCCATTGGTAGATGATGAGTTCGGTTTTGATGATGATTTCGTAGCGGGAGGAAACTTTTCAGACGAAGATGATGACAGCTTTGATGATGAGGAAGAAGAAGACTACAATGACGATGTCTTTGATGATGAGGATGACAATGATGACGAAAGATAATCAACAAAAATATATCAGCCCTGGATTTTGATCCGGGGCTTTTTTATGGAGTTTTATTTATTCTTTTTTTACAAAATTTCTTTAAACTTTTATTTTTTGAAACATTAAGATTGGTATTAAGTTGTTAATATAAGCTTCGCTTTAAGCTTAAAAATCAGAATGATTCATCTTAACTGGACTTTATTTCTTAAATCCTTCTTAATGGTTTTAATAGATCCAGCATTTTTTATAAGTCTAAATACTACTTATCCTTTTTCTCCAAAAACAATCCTTACTTTTGTTAAAAATAGTTTAATGAAAAAATTAATTTTGTTAGCTGTAATTGGTCTGGGAATTGTTTCCTGTACCACTCAAAAAAATAAGCGGAAGATGACAGAACTGCCAAAAGATTGGAAACATAATACAAATATTTACGAAGTAAACATAAGACAATACACTCAGGAAGGAACTTTCAAAGCATTTGCAAAAGAAATGCCCCGACTGAAATCTATGGGAGTAAAAACACTCTGGTTTATGCCAGTTACCCCGATTGCCCGGCAAAACAAAAAAGGAAGTCTGGGGAGTCCTTATGCCGCAGCAGATTATACTTCCATTAATCCTGAATTCGGGACCCTGCAGGATTTTAAAGATATGGTGAATGAAGCTCACAGATTAGGATTCAAAGTAATCATCGACTGGGTAGCCAATCATACCGGCTGGGATCATGTGTGGACAAAAACACATCCTGAATTTTATCTTAAAGATCCGGATGGGAAATTCCATATTGCTTCCGGAATGGATGATATTATTGAACTGGATTATAAAAATCAGGAAATGCGCCAGGCAATGATTGATGCCATGAAGTTCTGGGTACAGGAAACCAATATCGACGGATTCCGGTGCGACCTTGCCTCATGGGTGGAAGTCGATTTCTGGGAACAGGCACGTCCTGAAGTGGAAAAAATAAAGCCTCTTTTCTGGCTGGGAGAATTTGATGAGCTGGAAAGTCCTGAATATGGTAAAGTTTTTGACGCCAGTTATTCCTGGAAATGGATGCATAAATCTGCCGACTATTACAAAAATAATGAACCTCTTCAGGAATTAAAAGATCTTCTGAGACAATATTCCAATATCGGAGACGCTTCGATGAGAGCCTGGTTTACCACCAATCACGATGAAAACTCATGGAACGGAACAGAATATGAAAAATACGGAGTCATTACAAAACCGATGGCAGTATTCTCAGCAACATGGAATGGCATTCCGTTATTATATTCAGGCCAGGAACTTCCCAATATGAAGAGACTGGAATTCTTCGAAAAAGATGCCATCCAATGGACCAATACCTATCAGGCTGCAGATTTCTATAAAACATTATTGGATTTAAAAACATCAAATCCTGCATTAAGAGGAGGGGATTCCAATGTGACCACCTATCTTCTTAATACGACAGCCAATGATAAAATTCTTGCTTATGTAAGGAAAAATGGGAAAGATGAAGTGCTGGTAGTCCTGAACATGTCAAAAGAACCGGTTAACTTTTCTATTGAAGACGAACATCTGTCGGGAACCTTTAGAAATGTTTTTGATAAAACCAAAAGAGATTTCAGCAATGGAAAAGACTTCACCTTTAAAGTTTCTGATTATGCCGTATTTGAAAAATAAAAAGTAATGCCTTTGAAACTTGGCTTAAACAGTAAATTTTAACCACTAGTCTTTAGAGGTACTCAATTCCCCTCCGCCGGAGGGGTGTCAAAATCTGTGATTTTGACGGGGTGGTTTATCTACCCGCATTAAAAAAGATCATCCAATGAACAAACAGGAAATAATCAATATCATTAAAGCAAAAGCCGCAGACAAAATTCAGTATTTTGAAAACCTTATTGCAGAAACACGGGCTTCCAACAATGACACCAAAAGCTCGATGGGTGATAAATATGAAACCGGAAGAGAAATGCTTCAGCAGGAAATCAATAACCTGCAGAGGCAGCTCAATGAAGTGTTGAATCAGCAGGCTGTTTTGCAGAAAATAACTTCTGATCCTTCGGAGAAAGTTCAGAACGGAGCATTGGTGAAAACCAATAAAGGAATGTTTTATGTAGCGGCTTCCATGGGAGAGATTATTGTTGAGAACCAGAAAATCATGACGGTTTCTGCAGAATCTCCTTTGGTGAAAATTATGCATGGAAAAAAAACGGGAGAAACATTCACTGTCAATGCCATTCATCAGACCATTGAAAATATATGGTAAATTTAATAGACGTTAGATTCCACATATACAGTTGTTTAATAGAAAACAGATATTACTTCTATTAAAAGCATTCATAAAAATGAGTGCTTTTTTTGATGGTTTTTACTAAATTTGAAACTTAAAATCTCATTCAAAATGCAAAACTACCTGGACCTTTTACAGCATATTTTAGACAACGGAACTGATAAAACCGACAGAACTGGCACTGGAACAAGAAGTGTTTTCGGATATCAGCTGAGATATGACCTGTCAAAAGGATTTCCCTTGGTAACGACGAAAAAAGTGCATTTGAAATCCATTATCTATGAGTTGCTTTGGTTCCTTAAAGGAGATACCAATATTAAATATCTTAAAGATAACGGAGTAAGCATCTGGGATGAATGGGCAGATGAAAATGGAAATCTGGGACCTGTCTATGGTGCACAATGGAGAAGTTGGAATGGAGCAGACGGAAAAGTGGTAGATCAGATTACAGAAGTAATTGACCAGATCAAAAAAAATCCGGATTCCAGAAGACTCATCGTATCAGCATGGAATGTTGCAGAAATTCCTAACATGGCTTTGGCTCCTTGTCATGCCCTGTTCCAGTTCTACGTAGCTGATGGTAAATTATCGCTGCAGCTGTATCAGAGAAGTGCCGATGTTTTCCTTGGCGTACCGTTCAATATTGCAAGTTATGCATTGCTGCTGATGATGGTAGCACAGGTGTGTGATCTTGAGGTAGGGGATTATGTTCACAGTTTTGGAGATGTTCATATCTACAATAATCATTTTGAACAGGTAAACAGACAGCTTGGAAGAGAACCACGATCACTTCCTACAATGAAATTAAACCCTGACGTTAAAAATATCTTTGATTTCGATTTTGAGGACTTTACTTTAGAAAATTATGATCCGCATCCGGGGATCAAAGCTCCTGTAGCCATTTAATTTTTTATATCTTTTTATTTTTTAAATTTACTTCTATTACTTTCATGTGAATAGATGATATTGTCTGTGGTCATAAGCCAGGGAATCAGAATATAAATCCTTTACTACGCTTTCTTTTGGCAATAGTTTCTTACATTTGGAAGAACAATGCCCGTTCACCGGATTTCTTTTGTAAGATGATCCGTTGGGAGGCAATATATCATAAATGTCAAATACTTAAGAACAGATTATGAAGTATTTAAAAATTAATATTGAAGAAAATGCAGATATTGAAGTACTGAAGAATGCTGTACTTCAGCTGAAAGGTGTGGCATCCGCAGAAATAGTGGATGACGAAAATCCGGAAAGTGAACTCAAAAAAGCGTTTGCAAAAACGAAGGAACAACTTAAAAAGGGCGACTATGAAACCCTTGTTAATGATATTTTCGACATCATCATAAAAAAATAATTCTAAAAAATAATAAAGCAGACCGATGAGAAAGGCTATTTTATCAATTGCTATACTTGGAATTTTATTTTCCGCCAATGTATCAGCACAAACCGAAACTTCAGGAAGAGAAAAAGTATACAGAGCTACCCACACGAAAGTAACGGAGCTTAAGCACACAAAACTGAAAGTGAATTTCGATTATCAGAAAGAACAGATGAATGGGGAAGAATGGCTTACCGCTTCACCTTACTTCTATGCCACTAATGAGCTTACCCTTGATGCAAAAGGAATGCTGATTCATGAAGTGGCCCTTGATAACAACGGCAAAAAGTCTCCTTTAAAATACGAATACAAAGATGATGTTCTAAAAATTACGCTGGATAAAACCTATCAGAGAAATCAGGATTATACCGTTTACATCAAATATACCTCCCGTCCGAATGAAGTGAAACAACAGGGAAGTATGGCAATCAATGATGCAAAGGGTTTGTATTTCATAAACGCTCAGGGAACAGATCCCAATACGCCAACACAAATCTGGACACAGGGAGAAACAGAATCTTCTTCAGCATGGTTTCCTACTATTGATAAACCCAACCAAAAGACAACACAGGAAATCTATATGACAGTTCCTGATAAATATGTAACGCTTTCCAACGGTCTTATGAAAGATTCTAAAAAAGAATCCAACGGACTTAGAACCGATCATTGGGTGATGGACAAGAGACATTCTACTTATCTTTTCTTTATGGGCGTTGGAGAATATGCCATCGTAAAAGACAAATGGAAAAACATTCCTGTTGATTATTATATTGAAAAGGAATACGAGCCTTATGCTAAACAGATCTACGGAAATACTCCGGAAATGATCGACTTTTTCTCCAAAAAACTGAATTATGACTATCCATGGGCGAAATATGCCCAGATTTCCGGAAGAGATTATGTAAGTGGTGCAATGGAAAATACCACAGCCACTCTTCATGGAAGTGATATCCTTCAGAAACCCGGTCAGCTTATCGATGAAAATACATGGGAAGATACCATTGCCCATGAACTTTTCCATCATTGGTTCGGAGATCTGGTAACGGCAGAAAGCTGGAGCAACCTTACCGTCAATGAATCTTTTGCCAACTATTCCGAATATCTTTGGAATGAATACAAGTACGGAAAAGACCAGGCAGATTATCACCTGATGACGGATGTGAATAATTATCTTCACAATCCATCCGATTTTAATAAAAATCTGGTGAGATTCAATTACGAATCCCGTGAAGATGTTTTTGATCTTGTAACATACCAGAAAGGAGGTGGAATTTTAAATATGCTGAGAAACTATCTTGGAGATGATGCCTTCTTTGCCGGAATGAATGATTATCTGAAAACCAATGAATACCAAAATGCTGAAGCCCATCAATTAAGACTCTCTTTTGAAAAAGTTTCCGGGAAAGACTTAAACTGGTTCTTTAATCAATGGTATTTTGGAAGCGGAAACCCAAAGATTAATTATTCATCCACCTTTGAGCCGGTAAAAAAACAGGTTGCTGTAACCATTAATCAAACTCAGGAAAAGCCATTTGAATTTCCTCTGGCTATTGATGTCTATGACAATGGAAAACCTAAAAGATACAATGTCTGGGTAAATGCGGAAGCAAAAAATACGTTCAGTTTTGATGTTTCTAAAACACCGGATCTTGTCAATATCAATGCAGACGGAGTTTTACTTGCTGATATTACGGATACTAAAACTCCGGAACAGAATCTGATGCAATTTACCAACTCCAAGGAATTTAAAAGCAGATATCTGGCTCTAAACGGAATTAAAGATCAGGCCGGGAAAAGTCCTGCAGCTGTAAAATTATTGGCTGCAGCACTAAAAGATCCCTTCTTCAGAGTAAGAATAAAGGCTTTGAATTTAATAGACCTTACTAATCCTGAACATATGAAGGCGTTGGGTGCTGAAGTTGAAAAACTGGCTTCCAATGATCCAAAAACATTAACTCAGGCTGCGGCTATTGCTGCTTTAGGTAAAACAAAAGACAAAAAATACCTTCCTTTATTTGAAAAAGGAGTGAATGCCGTTTCCAATGCAGTAAAAGGAAGTTCAATGGGTGCGCTTCTTTCTATTGATCCGTCAAGAGCAGGTAGTCTTGCTGACAAAATTGATATGAAGGGAGCTTCAGACGAATTGCAGGCACAATTGTTGCCTATTATTGTAAAGAACAGGATTACTTCACAGATCGAAAATATTGCACCTCTTGCTACTTTTTATCCGTTCATTAAATTCCAGAATCCGGAATTGGGAAAAGCAGCAGAAGACGGTTTCAACTGGATCATGACTTCCGATAACCTGAAAGCAACTGAAAGCATAACAAAAATAGCAGGATATGCCAAAAATCAAATGGCAGGCAATCCACAGGCTAAAATGATGATGGTTCAGACGCTGAAAGATGGCTTGAGCAAAAAAATGGAACTGCTGAAACAGAATCCGCAAAACGCAGCAAGTATCAACAAGCAGATTGATGTTCTCAATAAAGCTATTGAAAATTATAAATAAAGAAAGGAGCCGGTAAATTTACCGGCTTTCTTTTTACTGTTAAAGGTTTCTGAATTACTGTATTATATTTTAAAACGCATTGGTTTTTAATGATGTTGCAAAAATTAGCATTTTTTACCACCGTTTTTTGCATTATCTTTCATAAATTCGTTTAAAATTTAGACAATTATGAGTTTTGGAATTGAAGCAGCGGGTTATTATGTGCCTGGTTTATATTTGGAGATTAAGGATTTAGCAGAAAAAAGAGGGATAGAGCCGGCGAAATTGGAAAAAGGCCTGGGTCTTCATAAAATGGGACTTTCTGATGTTCACGAAGACGCTGCCACTTTTGCAGCAGAAGCATTACTGAAGCTTATAAAAGATTATGAGATCAATCCTAAGGAAATAGCAAGAGTATATCTGGGAACAGAAAGTGCTGTGGATGCAGCAAAACCTACAGCTTCCTATGCTGTACAGATGGTGGAAAAAGTACTGGAAGATGAATGGGGAACCAGATGTTTCAGAAACTGTGATGTGCTTGATATGACTTTTGCCTGTGTAGGAGGAGTAGATGCGTTACACAACGCTCTGGACTTTGTGAGGGTGAATCCCGATAAAAAGGCAGTAGTGATTGCCAGTGATTATGCAAAATATGAATTGGCTTCTTCAGGAGAATATACACAGGGTGGTGGTGCGGTAGCCCTTTTGGTTTCATCCAAACCGGACCTTCTTGAAATTGAAAATAATTGGGGAGTTGCCTCAGAAAGTGTTTTTGATTTTTTCAAACCCAGAAGATCATATAAAAAAGGAGACTTGAATGGGGCTCCTGAAACATATCCCGAAAAGATTGAAGTTTTCACAGATGAGCCTGTTTTTGACGGGCAATATTCTAACCAATGCTATCAGGATAGAATAAAAGAAGCTTATTATCATTATAAAGAACTAACAGGGCAGGATAAACCATATGAAAACTGGGAGTATATTATTTTCCATCTTCCTTATGCCTTCCACGGAAAAAGAGTTTTCACAGAAATCTACAGTCTGGAGAATGGTCTTTCCTATGAAACGGCTGATGAACAGAAAGCAATTGCCAAGTCAGAAAACTATCTGAAATTAATCAATGATAAGATAGAAAAGACCCAGAGAGCTTCTTCTGAGATCGGGAATATGTATACCGCTTCTATTTTTATGGCATTTCTTTCTGCTTTACAGACATCTTTTAATGAAAATGAAGAACTTTCAGGAAAAGAAATTGGCTTTGTAGGATATGGAAGCGGATCGAAATCAAAGGTGTTTGCCGGAAAATTGTCCGGGAACTGGCGAAAAGTAGTAGAAAAATGGAATTTGTTTGAAAGTTTGAACAGGAGAACTGCTGTTGATTTTGAAACCTATGAAAAGCTTCACAGAAAGCAGCTGAAAGATTCTGTAAATAAAAATTACAAAGGCTTTGGACTTGTCTCTATCGAAACAGAAAATCCTGTTTTAATCGGAGCAAGATACTATCATTATCAGAAGTAACTATATTCTCAGTAAAATTGTATAAAAGCATCTCATACATTGGGATGCTTTACTTTTTTATATATAGAGTTATTATAGTATTTTGCAGTTGGATTATTTGTAATTTTAATAATGAGACAGTCAAAAAACAACAATAAATGCTGTGCGAAATTCTCTACAATTCATTTGAACTCAGTAAACAGTAAATGAACGGTTTTTTTAATTATTATGATGAATAAAAAATCCTGAAACAGGAATTCTCTGTTGGCAGAAGCCTGTTTTTTATATAAAATTTAAGAAAAAAGCCTGTTTTTTATTCCATTTTCTTCAAATTGGTGAATTATTTTAATGTATTTTTTGCTTTATAATAGGTTGTTTTTGTTTATTTTTTTAATCATTTATTTTAAATTAATGAAAATTGATTTTAATTTTAAAATTTATTAAAATTCCGTTAATATACAAATTGACTTATTTTTTGTTAAATTTTTAAATATTTTCAAAATGATTCCTCATCATTTTTTTAAGATGAATGTGAATCTCTCCGTTCTGGAAGCGCGTTTTCAGCATTCAGCGAATTGATGTTATAGATATTTATCGACATATTTGTCGCTTGAATATATTAAAATCTGTTAATATGAATGTGAAGTTGCATGTATTAAGTGCCGGAGCTTTGTTTTTTTTAGGACAAGCTGCTTTTGCACAAAAATCTAAGAATGATTCTGTTCTGAAGGAGAATAAGATCGATGAAGTAATCGTTACTGGATACCAGAAGAAAAAAGCAGATGAAATTACCCAGGCTCAGGCTGTTGTTGGTGGTGATGAAATCAGAAGAAACTCTCCTACAACATCTATCGGTAACTCTTTACAGGGTAGAGCTTCAGGGGTATTTGTACAAAGTACTACCGGGCAGCCAGGTGCTGCTGCTACCATCCAGGTAAGAGGGATTGCCGGTGTTGGTGGTTCTTCAGAGCCTACTTATGTAGTAAACGGGATGTATATGACTGCAAGACAGTTCAGTGCAATCAACCCTGCAGACGTAGAGTCTATTTCAATTCTTAAAGATGCCGCTGCTACAGCACAGTATGGTGCGAGGGGAGCAAACGGAGTAGTGGTAGTAACTACTAAAGCCGGAAAAGCCGGAAAAACTCACTATTCATTCGAAACCAAGTTTGGTTTCAGTGAAAAACTGAGAGACAAAAACTACACCATGATGAACTCCAGAGAGCTGATGGATTTCCAGAATCAATTGGGATACCTTGGATTTAAACCAAGATCTCAGGAAGAAATGGATAGATTGGCTGCTTATGATCACAACTGGCAGAAAGATCTGTTGAAGCCTTCAAGCATCCAGTCTTATTTATTCAGTGCCCAGGGTGGTTCCAGAGAGAGTACTTTCTATTACTCTTTAGGGTATGATTCTGACAACGGAATTATCAGGGACATTGATGGTCTTAAAAGATATACTGGTAACTTTGGATTTACCAATAAACTGAGTGAAAAATTAAACGTTGGTATCAACCTTGGGGTTCAGTATCAGGAAACGCAGAATTTCAGAGACAGAAACAATACACAGAACCCATTTGGAGCCATGTATAAATATGCTCCATATGAGCCGGTTTATAATGCAGATGGCAGCTACAACCAAACCATGAGAGCTGGTTCTAACGTTGTTGAGCAGATCCGTAACTACAGATTAGACGACCAGAGACTAAGAATTCCGGTAACTTTATTTGCTGAATATAAAATTATCGATGGTCTTAAGTTTAAAACAAACTTTAACGGACTTTTCGATTGGTATATGGGAACTCAATGGCTGAAGAAAGGTTCAAACCTTGATATCACAGTGAACAAGGTTCCTACAGGTTCATTAAACAAAAATTCATTCTATACATTTAACTATACCTGGAACAACTCCATTAATTATAAAAAATCATATGGAGGCCACAACTTTGATTTCTTAGGATTTATCGAATATAACGATAACTACAACGAAACAATGAATGGTGGAGCTTACGGACTGAAATCTCCGGTAATCAATGTTCCATCAATTACAACACCTTCTGACAGAAATACATTTACAGGGGTTAAAGTAAGAAATACCCTGTTCAGTTTAGCGGGGATGCTAAACTATGATTATGAAGGTAGATATTTGGTAACAGGATCATTGAGAAGAGATGCTTCATCAAGATTTGGTGCCAATAACCAAAGTGGTATTTTCTGGTCTGCAAGTGCAGCATGGAATATCGCGAAGGAAGAATTCATGAAAGGAGGTTTTATTAATGATTTAAAACTTAGAG
This sequence comes from Chryseobacterium sp. X308, assembly GCF_020733145.1. Classification (NCBI taxonomy): domain Bacteria; kingdom Pseudomonadati; phylum Bacteroidota; class Flavobacteriia; order Flavobacteriales; family Weeksellaceae; genus Chryseobacterium; species Chryseobacterium sp. X308. The sequence goes on along the minus strand of NZ_JAJFZH010000011.1, from coordinate 125,868 downwards.
GATCTTACGGTACAACAGGTAACGACGGTACTTTACCGGATTATTTTAACGTGAACAATATCAGCTACGGCTTATATGGTACTAACGGTACTTCATATCCCGGAACATCTTCACAAGGCTATTATATCATTGGTAACAGCAACCTGAAATGGGAATCTAACGCAATTACCAACTTAGGAGTTGATTTCACAATGTGGAACAGAAGAGTTCGTGGATCCGTAGAAGTATATCAGAACAAGAGAAAAGATTTCGTACAGCTTGTACCTTTGGATAAACAGGAAGGTGGATACTACCAGTATATCAATGCAGGAGATATGTCTCAGAAAGGTCTTGAAGTTGAACTTAGCGTAGATGTGATCAAGCAGAAAGATTTCCAATGGAATCTACATGCTAATATCTCTTTCCAGAAGTCTGTTCTTGACAAGTTAGCAGACGGACAGACTGAAAGAAACTTAGGAGATACTTATTTAAAAGTAGGAGAGTCTCCATACGTATTCTATAATGTAAGATTTGCAGGAGTAGATCCAAGTAACGGAAAAGCTCTGTATTATGATAAAGAAGGTAATGTTACTGATGTTTACAGTGCATCCAATGCAGTTCCTCTTACGGATAAATCTCCATTCCCAAAAAGTTTTGGTGGTTTCGGAACAACAGTTCAGTACAAAGGACTTGATTTCAGTGCAGATTTCTCATTTAAGCTAGGTGGTTATACTTATAACAACATGTACGCTGCTGCTGTTGATCCAACATTGGCTGTTGCTGGCAGAAATATGGCTCAGGCTGCTGCTCAGGTTTGGCAAAACCCTGGAGATACAGGAGTATTCCAGAAAGTTGACTCAAACGGTATGCGTGATTCTGATCAGTGGATTGAAAAATCAGATTACTTAAGATTAAGATCACTTACATTAGGATATACATTTGATAAAGCGTTCCTTGGAGAAGGATCTCCAATCAATAAGCTTAGAGCATATGTACAGGGACAAAACCTATTTACAGTGACTAAATTCCACGGAGAACCTGAAGTTTCAGTAGGATCCGGTGAATCTACAGCATTGTTCGTTCCTGGAGCATATAACCTTTATACTTATCCTGCTGTAAGAACAATCCTGGTAGGACTGCAATTAGAATTTTAATATTGAATAGCTTTATGAAAAGAAATATAATAAAAATAAGTTTAGCTGCGTTAACCATGTTTGTTTCGTTAACGTCTTGCGACAGAAATTTAGATCAAATCTCATCAATCAATGAAGATCAGGAGCAGGCCATGACCAGACCTGAGACCTTCAGACAGGCTATGGATGGAGCCTATACAGCGCTTAAAGGAGCTGGATATTATACCGGTGATACAGGAAACCAGCTTATCATGGGGGATCTTACCACTGATAACCTTGTTCGTACAACTACAGGTAGAAATACCAATTTTGCTGCTTCGAACTTCGAATTCTCATCCGATAATTCACAGACGACAGGATTATATAGTGCTGCTTACCTTGTGATCAGCAGAGCTAACTTCGTTTTGAAATATATCAATAACGGTGTATTATCCGGAACGCAGAAAACGAATCTGGAAGCTGAAGCAAGAGCATTGAGAGCAATAGCTCATTTTGATATTGTAAGAGCATATTCTAAGATCCCGACTCAATCTGCAGATGCAAAATCAAGTGTGGGGATTTATTACGCTGAAAAATATGATCCTCTCAACAATACAGGTTCCAGAAACTTAACTGTTGATCAGGTGTATGATAAGATTATAGCTGATTTATTATTCGGTGCTGATAATATTACGCAAAATGATGCTGATAAAGGAAGACTAAGTAAAGCTGCTATCTATGGATTATTATCAAGAGTATACCTATACAAAGGAGACTATGCTAAGACTGTAGAATATGGAGAGCTGGCATTAGGACTGTCACCAGGCATTACTGAAAAGAAAAATTTTACTTCTCTGTGGAAAGAAGAAAATAATGCTAAGAATGTGGACGGAATTTTATTCCAGGTGTTAAATGCGGCATCAGAACAAAATACAGTAGGTGTTGCATATAATCAATCAGTTCCTGCCTTAAGATCTGAATTTGTTGTGGATTATGATCTGTATACCTCATATACAGATAATGATGTGAGAAAACCAGTTTATTTCACTACCAGTGTATACAGCAAACAAAATTATAATCATGTAACAAAATATTCAGGAAACGGAGGTCCTGCTAACATCGTTTCAATTAAATATTTAAGAGGAGCTGAAGTATTATTAAATATTGCTGAAGCATACTATAGAACAGGCAATGGTGCACAGGCTCTTGTTTTACTAAACAAGCTAAGAGCTGAAAGATATAATTCATTTACTCCTGGTACAGAAACAGGGCAGGCTCTTTTAGATGCTATTTTAAAAGAAAGAAGATTGGAGCTTGCATTTGAAAATGACAGATGGTATACATTGAAGAGATTAAATCTTCCTGTTCAGAGATCTGGAAAAGGAGACCTTTCTGATGGTACCGGTACACCTTCAGTTGCACAGACTCTTGAAGCTGGAAGCTACAAGTGGCAGTGGCCAATTCCTATTTCTGCTATTCAGGCGAATCCGAATATTGAACAAAACAAAGGTTACTAATTGTGTAATTACTGTTTTTAATAATAAGAGCTCCATTCAATGGGGCTCTTTTTTATACATTGATATAAATTACCGCAGAACCATTTTATCCTGATAACTTTTCGGAGTCACTCCTTCCAGTTGTTTAAATACTCTTGTAAAATAGTTCGTGTCTGAAAATCCCGTCTGAAAAGCAGTTTCTTTGATGCTGGTCCGGCTTGCCAGCAATTCCTTCGCTTTGGTGATTCTTTCCTGCAAAATGAAATCATTGGGAGATGTACCCAGCTCATCTCTGAACATTTTAAAGAAATTCGACTTACTTACATAAGCCAGTTTAGCGATACTGTCAATAGACAATTTCTGGTGCAGGTTTCTTTTAATATAATCCACCGCAAAACCTATCCTGGATTTATTCTTTACAATATTCTTTTCCACCATTCCCCTTGCCTGAGTCTGCATCAGCCTTATCAGAAGTTCTTTCAATGCAAAATCAGCCATGATATCCTTTTGAGAATTATCGTCCATGGCAATTCTCATAATATTGTTGGTGGCAGAAGCAAGCGCTTTATTATTAAACAGAAAATACTCATCAAGCTGAATATTCCATTGCGAAGTTTCATCTGCTTTAGGAAGATGGTAATTCAGATAGTTGAGCGAATCCTCAATAAAATCAGGATTAAGGCTTAAAGAAATACATTGGGTAGGAGTTTCATCCGCCTCAGGAAAATCAATCACCATTGTTTCTCCCGGAGCTACCAGAATGCTTTCTCCCGGATAATAATCAAAATAGCTGGTCTTATTATCCAGTTTCATATGTTTTTTACCCCTCAGCATTGCCGTAAATGCAATGTTTTCAAAATGAAGTTTTACATCAAAAGCGGCTTGGTGAGTCTCATAAATGCTGAACTCACAATTGTTTAGATTGAATTTCGTCTGGTTTTCAACAAGACTCAATAGTTGGCTCTCCTTTCGTAATTCAGGAGTGTTTAATAAAATCTTACTATTGTTATTCATTTCTAAATTTTTTTGAAAAAGAGGTAACTCAAATATAGAAAATTTGAGTGTATGTTGCTGTTAATAAAATACTAAAATTGAACCCCTTGCACTATTTTCCACTTTTTTTATACGATTGTGCTATACTCTTTCTGGCTTCTCAGTGTAATTTGGCGTTATCGAAAAATAAAAACAATACTAATATGAGCACTATTACAGAACCAAGATCAACAACGCTTTTACAGCGTCCGGAGTTTAAAAACAGATACGATAACTATATTGACGGGAAATTCACACCACCTGTTAAAGGACAATATTTTGACGTGGTTTCCCCGGTAGATGGCAAAAACTTTACTCAGGTAGCACACTCATCCAAAGAAGACCTGGAACTGGCTGTAGATGCAGCTGAAAAAGCATTTCAGACATGGAAGAATACTTCTTCTACAGAAAGAAGCATCATCCTGAACAAAATTGCAGACAGGATGGAACAGAACCTGGAATACCTTGCTACAGTAGAAACAATAGATAACGGAAAGGCTGTAAGAGAAACGCTGGCAGCAGATTTACCTTTAGCTATTGATCATTTCAGATACTTTGCATCTGTGATCCGCGCAGAAGAAGGATCTCATAACGAGCTGGACAAAGACACCGTTTCCTTAATTGTTCACGAACCTCTTGGAGTAATCGCACAGATCATCCCATGGAATTTCCCGATCCTGATGGCTGTCTGGAAGCTGGCTCCGGCATTGGCAGCAGGAAACTGTGTTGTTTTAAAGCCTGCAGAAAGCACTCCTGTTTCCATTATGGTATTAATGGAGCTTATTGGTGACCTTTTACCGGCAGGAGTTATTAATATTGTCAACGGATTCGGAGCAGAACTTGGAAGAGCGCTCGTTACCAATCCGAAAGTAGCCAAAGCAGCATTTACAGGTTCTACCGCTACCGGACGATTGGTAATGCAGTACGCTACAGAAAATATTATTCCGGTAACGTTGGAACTGGGAGGGAAATCACCCAATGTTTTCTTCAATTCTGTAATGGACGCAGATGATGAATTCTTAGACAAAGCAATTGAAGGAGCAGTTCTTTTCGCCCTTAACCAGGGAGAAATCTGTACATGTCCTTCAAGGCTGCTGGTTCAGGAAGGAATTGCAGATGCCTTTATCGAAAGAGTGATTGAAAGGGTAAAAGCCATTAAAGTAGGAAATCCACTGGATAAAACCGTAATGATGGGAGCCCAGGCTTCGCAGATCCAGAAAGATAAAATCCTTTCCTATATCCAGCTGGGAATAGATGAAGGAGCAGAAGTATTGGTGGGAGGGGATGTCAATCACCTGGGAGAAGATCTTGAAGACGGCTACTACATTCAGCCTACCATTTTCAAAGGAAACAACAGAATGAGAATTTTCCAGGAAGAAATTTTCGGGCCTGTGCTGGCATTTACCACTTTCAAAGATGAAGAAGAAGCCGTGAAAATTGCCAATGATACGATCTACGGACTGGGAGCAGGTGTATGGACCAGAGATGCCCACCAGCTGTACAATATTCCAAGACAGATTGAAGCAGGTAGAGTCTGGGTAAACCAGTATCACTCTTATCCGGCAGGAGCACCTTTCGGAGGTTACAAACAATCAGGAATAGGAAGAGAGAATCATAAAATGATGCTCGACCATTACCGCCAAACCAAAAACATGCTGATTTCTTATAACAAGAATAAGCTAGGTTTCTTTTAATATTATTATTTAGGACGTGCCCGATTGCCTTGGCTTTATCCAGGGCAAAACGGTCGGGCTATCCAGGGCTGCACTTCGTTTCGGTGCTCCATTGCATTGCGCACCGGCTCGTTCCTCGCCGCCCTTCCTATCCCTCACGCAGGGAAATTAATAGTTCAGAAGCAGAGATAAAAACTAATAACGTGAAATAACTCAATCCAAAAAAGAAAATATGATTCCAAAAACAATGAAAGCGGCGGTAGTTCAGGGCTATGGCCAACCTTTGAAAATAGAAGAAGTACCTGTAAGAGAACCCGGAAGATATGAAGTGCTTGTTAAAGTCATCGCCTGTGGAGTCTGTCATACAGATTTACATGCTGTGGATGGCGACTGGCCTGCCAAACCTAAGATGCCGCTTATCCCCGGACACGAAGGAGTAGGGATCGTGGTAGCCTGCGGACCGGAAGCTTTTGTAAAAGAAGGAGATGCGGTAGGAGTTCCATGGCTGTATAGTGCTTGCGGATGCTGCGATTATTGCATTACAGGATGGGAAACCCTTTGTGAAGCACAGAAAAACGGAGGGTATAGTGTAGATGGCGGATTTGCAGAATACGTCATTGCAGACTCAAGATATGTGGGACATTTGAAATCTGATGTTAACTTTTTGGAAATTGCCCCAATTTTATGTGCCGGAGTCACAGTTTACAAAGGATTGAAAGAAACAGAAACAAAACCCGGCGAATGGGTAGCCATTTCAGGAATCGGTGGACTGGGACATGTAGCAGTTCAATATGCAAAAGCTATGGGAATGCATGTTGCTGCTATTGATGTAGCAGATGATAAGCTTGAACTGGCGAAAAAATTAGGTGCAGACCTTGTAGTCAATGCAAAAAACACAGATCCTGGAGAATATTTGCATAAAGAAGTCGGCGGAATGCACGGCGCATTGATTACTGCGGTTTCACCTATCGCTTTCAAACAGGGAATAGATGTACTGAGAAGAAAAGGTACCATTGCTCTGAATGGCCTGCCTCCCGGCTCTTTTGAACTCCCTATTTTTGAAACGGTTTTGAAAAGGATCACCGTGAGAGGTTCTATTGTAGGAACCAGAAAAGACCTGCAGGAAGCATTGGATTTTGCCAATGAAGGACTGGTAAAAGCCACCGTTACTCCTGCAAAACTGGAAGATATCAATGATGTATTCGATAAAATGAAAAAAGGACAGATTGACGGCAGAATCGTTCTGGATATTGCCGGCTCAAATTAATTTGATGATGTATAGATGATCCCGGTTAATTTATTGTACCGGGATCTTTTGTCAATATAAGGTTTGCATTAAATCAAAATAAAAACAATGGAAACAAAAATATCAAGACTTTCCGCTACGGAGCAGGCGCTTGAAGTAATTCACAGGCTGGAAGATCAATACGGTCCCCTGATGTTTTACCAGGCAGGAGGATGTTGTGAGGGTACCCAGCCGCAATGTTTTGAAAAAGGAGGATTTTTCCCCCGAATGAATGATGCCATGATCGGAACCATCAACGGACATGAATTCTGGATAGACCGCGATTTGTTTGAATACTGGAAATATTCACATTTTACCCTCGATGTTACAGAAGGTTTCGGACCCGGAGGATTCTCTCTGGAAACTCCTTTAGGAAAAACATTTAAAGTTCATTACAGGCTATTTACTCCTGAAGAATATGAAAACCTGGAACCGATAAAGCGCAGTGAATAAAAAGCTTCGAAATCAAAAATGATAGGTTAAGAATTAAGGTTTTTGAGCAATATAAATAAGCTCTCTTTCAAATTCATATTTCCCTCTCGAAATTCCTCTTTTTAAGATAAAATATTGAGTAATTGCTATTATGATAGCGACTGCTCCAGCCATAAGACCTTGTTGATCTTCTGTTATACTGACAAATGCTATCACAAAGCAAAAACATAAAATGAGAAACCAATTCAAAATCTGAAATCCTGAAGGGAAAAATTCTATCACTACAGATGATATCCCATTGTTGTCAGAAATAGTTCCATGAAACACAGGATTACTTCTGTTCATATCAAACAGCCTTCCTCTTCTTTTGATTGTAAAACTGTTTGCATCAATCATTCCCCGATATTCAAAACGGGTAGGGATTGTGGTGTCTTTTTCTAATGATATGAAAGTGGTATTGGTTTTATAAGTAACTTTCATTAATCTCTGTACAAGTTCTGTACTATTGATATTGAGATCAATAATGAGGTTGTTGTATAAGCCAATGCTTTTGAAAAATGAGTTCATGGGTTAAAAGAAAATGGTTAAACTACAGTCAGACTTTCACAAACCGGTTGACAAACATAGCCGCCACGATATCTCCTACAGCGTTCAGAACGGTAGCCAACGGATCTACCAATGTCCCGATGATCATTACTGCAGGAATCGCTTCCTGGGGTAGTTTATAAACAGAAATCATCAGCATCTCACCAATATACCCGCCGTTAGGAATTCCACCCGCTACAATACTCACAAAAACAGTAATCCCCAAAGCTAAAAGCAGATTGGCAGGATCAAAAAAATCCCTTCCAATAATTAAAAAGGCTACATAAATCTTGATAATAGATGACATGGAAGACCCGTTTTTATGCAGTGTAGTCCCGATAGGAATCACCAGATTGGCAATAGAATTCGGGATCCCTATTTTGGAAGCCGCCTGTAAATTAGCAGGCATTGTTGCAAAGCTGCTGCAAGTGCTTATGGCGGTTAAAGTAGGGTAGATAGCATTGGTCCAGAAACTTTTGACTCCTTTTTGTCCATTCGCCATGAATGCATAGATAGAAAAGAACACAAGGAAATAAATAACTCCGGCAATATAATAAAGACCCAATGGTTTTGCATAAAATCCAAAAAGCTGTGGCCCCAAAGTAGCGACCTGATAAGCAAAATAAGCGCCCAGACCAATAGGAGCAAGCTTCATCACCAGCAGAAGAAGTTCTTTCATCACTTCATATCCTGAAGCGATAAACACTCTGAAAGGCTGTCCTTTTTCTCCTGTCTTTCTGGCTGCAAACCCTGTCAGAAAAGCAAATACCAGAAGAGCCAGCATATTTCTTCTTGAGAAAAGCTCTGTGAATTCCCCTACTGTAAAGAAACTTACAATTCTGTTGCCCCATGTATCCTCATTGGCTGCTTCAGAAATAATCTCAGAACTTCCAGAGACCCCTGAAACTGGAAAAAGATAGACCGCGCAAATTGTGAAAACAGCTGCTGTGAGAATAAAAAATAAGAAAGTAAGGGCCATTACAAGGATGATTCTTCCAAATTTAGATTGCTGCTCCAGAGAGGCAATAGAATTGGATACCGCAAAAAATACCAGAGGAACCACACTCACAAAAAGAAGATTCAGAAAAATATCTCCCAAAGGTTTAATGTATTCCACAAAACCGGGTGCAACAATTCCTATGATGCTTCCAACAATGATTCCTAAAAGTAAAAATATGATTCCGGAGTAGTTTTTCAATACATCTTTCATGTATGGCTTTTTATCAAAGATAGGTTTATTTTTAACATTCTGTTATACAATTTTCAGACCTAAAATTCATAAATTTGAGTAAACCTCATTTCTATGGCTTATATAGATTATTATAAAATTTTAGGCGTAGATAAAAACGCAACACAGGATGATATCAAAAAAGCCTACCGAAAATTGGCCAGAAAACATCATCCCGATCTCAACCCCGGAGACAAAGAAGCAGAAAAGAAATTCAAGGAACTGAATGAAGCGAACGAAGTGCTGAGTAATCCGGAAAACAGATCAAAATATGACAAGTACGGAGAACACTGGAAGCACGGCGAAGAATACGAAAAAGCCCAGCAGCAACAGCAAAGACAGTATCAACAACAAAGTTATAACGGAGGTTATTCCGGTGCAGACTTTGGTGGAGGTGAAGATTTCTCAGATTTCTTCCAGGATATGTTTGGCGGTGCGGGCGGTGGATTTGGCAGAAGTTCCAGAGGAAGAGCTTCCGGCAAGTTCAAAGGGCAGGATATTCATGCTGAACTGAACTTAAATTTAAGGGACGCCGCAATCACTCATCCGCAAACTTTTGAAATCAATGGTAAAAAAGTAAGAATCACGATTCCTGCAGGAGTGTATGACGGGCAGCAGATCAAGTTAAAAGGACACGGAAATCCGGGCGTAAACGGAGGGCCCAATGGAGATTTATACATCACCTTCAATATTCCGGCTGATCCGGATTTTGAAAGAATCGGCGATGATCTGAAAACCAAAGTCACCATTGATTTGTATACTGCCGTTTTGGGTGGAGAAGTAAAAGTACATACGCTCCATGGAAGTGTAAACCTTAAAGTGAAACCGGAAACCCAAACCGGAATGACGGTAAGACTTAAAGGAAAAGGTTTTCCAGTCTATAAAAAAGAAGGAGAACACGGAGATCTTTTTGTAACCTATGAAGTGAAACTGCCAACCAACCTTACCGAAAAGCAGAAAGAACTTTTTGAACAACTAAAAAATTCCTAAGCTATGAGTGAAAGAATATCACGGGAAGAACTCGTAAAAATCTATAATATAGAAATTACTTTTTTTGATGAGCTTGTAGATTACGGGCTGCTGAATATTCAGATTGAAAACAATATTCATTATCTGATGTATGAAGATCTGCCTGACCTGGAAAAATTTGCCAACTGGCATTATGATCTCGAAATTAATCTGCCCGGCCTGGAAGTGATTCATAATATGCTGAAAAAACTGGATGCGCTGAACCGCAGAAACAGAGAACTGATGAATAAACTTTCTGCAATAAGTGATCAATATGAAGATATTTAGTTTAGTTTTGTAGCTTTTTAAAGCAAACTCTATAATTATGAATGAAGAAAAGGTGATTACACTAAAACCGGACAGGAAGATTTTTGAAGATATTTATTTTAGCGGTAATCAGGGAAGTCTGCTTTTTTCACCTACTACAAAAAGTAAAACGATTGCCACCATTACAGCAGCAGTAGTTGTTTTCATCGTTTTTCTTTTCAAAGATCTTTTGAGTAAAGAAAGTGTAGGGATTTTATACTTTTTAAGCTTTATATTTCTGCTTTGTGCTGTTTTTTTATCCGTAAGCGTTAATAAAGTTTCAAGATGGAAAAAACAGGTGAATCATTATTTAAGTGGGCTTGAAAGATGTAAAGTATATGAGATCAGGTTGGATAAGAACTTTTTTACCGTCAATATTGATGGCGAAAAAGAAATCAGCGAATGGAAAGATTTTGAATATTTTGACAGCACTCATGAATTTATTTCTCTGGAAGGCAAATACAGCTATATGTTTCCCAGAAAAGCATTAAGTGAGAAAGAATACAGCTTTCTCAAGAATACTTTGAAAGAGAAAGTTAAAACCGATCAATAAAAACAAAAACGGAGCAAAATTATTTTGCTCCGTTTTCTATTATTTATAAGTTAAGCTTATTTGCTTTCTTCCAGCCAGCCCATTTCTTTCATCCATTCATCATTGTAGATCTTTCCTACATATCTTGAACCATGGTCATGAAGTAAAACGACAATTACATCATCTTTTGTAAACTGATCTTTCATCTGAATTAAAGAGGCAATAGCACTTCCTGCAGAATATCCACAGAAAATACCTTCCTCTTTAGCCAGCTTTCTTGCATAGATAGCACCGTCTTTATCCGTTACTTTCTCAAAGTGATCGATTACAGACATATCATAGTTTTCAGGAATAATGTCTTCCCCGATTCCTTCTGTAATATAGGTGTAAGCATGGTCATAATGCAGTTCACCTGTTTCGTGGAATTCTTTCAGAATAGAGCCATAAGTATCCACTCCGATTACTTTGATATCCTGATTTTTTTCTTTGAAGAATGTTCCGCATCCGGTGATTGTACCTCCTGTTCCGGCTCCTACGACAAAATGAGTCAGTTTTCCTTCTGTCTGTTCCCAGATTTCAGGAGCGGTAGATTCATAATGAGCAGCTCTGTTGGACAGGTTATCATATTGGTTGACATACCATCCGTTTTCCGTTTCTTTTGCCAGTCTTTTGGAAACTGAATAATAAGAACGTGGATCGGTAGGTTTTACGTCGGTAGGGCAAACAATTACTTCAGCCCCTACAGCACGAAGAATGTCACATTTTTCCTTTGACTGTTTTGAATTGGTTACAAAGATACATTTGTACCCTTTGATGATGGCTGCCAAAGCCAGTCCCATTCCTGTATTTCCGGAAGTTCCTTCAATAATGGTTCCTCCAGGTTTTAATCTGCCGTCTTTTTCGGCATCTTCTATCATTTTAAGAGCCATTCTGTCCTTTACGGAGTTTCCGGGATTGAAGGTCTCTACTTTTGCTAATACCAATGCCGGAAAATCTTCACCTAATACTTTGTTAAGCTTTACCAGCGGTGTGTTACCTATCGTTTCAAGGATATTTTTTGCGTATTTCATAAATGTTTTATAAGCGGCACAAAGATACGGCTTTTAAAATTATCCGCGTTGTGGATAACATGTGGATAAGTTGTGGATAACACCGAAATTAACTGATACACAATTAATAACTTTTAAATATCAAATATCAAATATCAAATATCAAATATCAAATATCAAATCGTATTAGTTGTACTTAATTGCCTTCACCGGAGAAATCTTACTGATCAGGTAGCTAGGAATAATCAAAGCCAGTCCTGAGATAATAAGAATTCCGACTGAGATGGAGACAATAGCAATAGGATTAAGATCTACCGGAACGGTGCTAACATAATAATTTTCAGGATTCAGCTTGATAACTCCAAAGAATTTCTGGATTAAAATCAATCCCAATCCGATAGCATTTCCGTACAAAAGTCCTGGAATCATAATAATCAGGGTATAATTGATGAAAGTAGCTCTTATCTGTGAATTGCTTGCTCCTAATGTTTTCAGAAGGCCAATAGAATTGGTTCGTTCGATAATAAGAATCAGAAGAACCATAATGATATTGATCACCACTACAATCAGCATAATGATAATGATTAAAGCAATGTTGGTATCAAAAATACTGATCCAGTCTGTAATCTGCGGGAATTTTTCTGTTGCTTTTTCAGCATAATTTTTATACCCGATCAGTTTCTCAATGTCAGGAAAATCTTTGTCGATATCATTCACATTCTTCAGGAAGATATCGATTCCGCCAATTTCATCAGGCTTCATATCCTGAATTTTTCTGGCATGATTGATACCGCCGATAACGAATTGCTCGTCAATGAGCTTGATATCCGTTCTGTAAATTCCGATAACTCTGAACTTACGGTAAAGCGGTTTCTGATCAGCTTTTAAAAATACGGTTACAATGCTGTCATTCAATTTAAGATGAAGGTCATTGGCGACTTTCTGAGAAATCGCTACATCACTATTGAATCCTTTTTCTGTTACCTTCGGAGTTGTTCCTGCTATAAGGAATTTTTTGAATCTTAAACTATCAAAATCCTTACCGATTCCTTTAAATATAATGCCTGCGAAATTGTGCTCATTGCGCATAATTCCGGTAACTGTTACATATTTTTGAGTGCTTTCCACATCGGGAAGTTCTTTTATCTTGGCAATATTCAGTCCCTGATTGTCCAGTACAGAAGTATTGTATGAAGAATTGGATCTTGTAGATCTTACGGTAATATGTCCGCTGAAATCAGCCAGCCTTTCTTTGATAGCTTTTTTTGAACCAAAACCGGTGGCTACGGTAATGAGGGAAACAATAATTCCCAAAGCTACGGAAAGCCTGCCAATGAAGATGATAACCCTTGAAAGGTTATTTTTGTTATCTTTGGAAAATGCTATTTTTCTAGAGAAATATAAAGGAAATTTCAAGCTTATGAATTTAGATTTCAAAATTAAAAATTTACTTCTGATTTGCCTAATTTTTTTAGGAGTATTCAACCAATATTATTCTCAGACTCAAGTTCAACCGGATTTTAAAACGGGTGCCGACCAGCCTGAAATCTACCTTCCGCTGTTAAAGAATAAAACAATTGGGGTGGTAACCAATCAGACAGGTTTAATGAGTGATAAAACCCACCTGGTTGATTTTTTGGTAAAAAACGGAATTAAAATCAAGTCTATTTTCGCTCCTGAACACGGATTCAGAGGAGATGCAGATGCAGGGGCAAAAGTGAAGAACGGAGTAGATGTGAAAACAGGAATTCCCATTGTTTCTCTGTATGGAAATAATAAAAAGCCAAAGCCGGAACAGCTTTCCGGAATTGATGTTGTTGTTTTTGACATTCAGGATGTTGGAGTGAGGTTTTACACGTATATTTCCACTTTGTCTTACCTGATGGAAGCCGGAGCTGAAAATAACGTGGAGATCATGGTTTTGGATCGCCCCAATCCGCATGACGGATATACCGACGGACCTGTATTGAGAAAAAAATGGGCAAGTTTTGTCGGACTTCACGAAGTTCCCGTAGTATATGGACTGACAATAGGAGAGTATGGAAAGATGGTAAACGGAGAGAAATGGCTTAAAAATCAAGTACAGGCCAAATATACGCTTGTTCCGATGAAGAATTATCATAAAAAACAGCGTTACCCGATACTTGATAAACCTTCTCCTAATTTACCCAATGATAAAGCGATTAATTTATATCCAAGCCTTTGCTTTTTTGAAGGTACTCAGGTTTCTGTAGGAAGAGGAACAGAGCTTCCTTTCCAGATTTATGGTTCTCCATGGACGGAAGATCTGCCTTATCAGTTTACACCTAAACCAAGCTATGGTGCTAAAGATCCTTTCCTGAACGGGAAGCTGTGTTATGGTGAAAACCTTTCCAGTTATCCTAAAGATTTAAGAGAACTGAATCTTGAATGGGTAATCAAAGCCTATCAGAATTATAAAAATCCACAGCAGGATTTCTTCCTGAAAAATCTGTGGTTTGACACTTTATCCGGAACTGATGAATTGAGAAAACAGATCATCGCTGGAAAATCAATTCCGGAAATTAAAGATTCATGGAAAAAAGATCTGGAAAGTTTCGAAAAGATCAGAAACAGATATATGGTGTATGAAGATTAATTAATCAAAATTTTGGGGCGGATTTTTATCATTTCTGCCCTTATTTAATATAAATAGTCCGATAGTTAATCCAACAACTCCTGCAAAAGCCGTCATTAAGGCTCTCTGTAATTTGTCAGGTAAATCATTCCCGATATAATTCATTAAAAAAAGAATCACAAAAGTGATGACTGAAATGATAATATGATTTCTTCCGAATGGTTTCATTGTATTATTTTAATTTATAAGAAATCATGACACCGCCTCTGTAGGGGATGATTTCACCGCTTTTATTGAATTCCTTGGCAGAATCGTAACGTCTTCCTGTAGATTTGTCGTACCCTTTATAAAATCCTTGTGATGTTCCGATTGTTCCGTAAATATCAAGATTCCAGCGCTCGGATAATTGAAACTGGTATCCTGCTGTAACTCCCAGCATTACAGAAAATCCTTTCTGGTACAGGTTGGAGTTCTTAAGGATTTCTCCATTCCAGTTTTCAAAGGTGTTGTCATTCCAATAACTCCATTTTGTGGCATTGTAAGCAGCAACAGCTACGTTTGCACCTACATACCAGTGTTTGAAAGCTTCAGTAAAATAATATCTTCCTTCTGCAGAGACAGAGTAAAACTGTAGTTTGTGTCCTGCGAAAGATTTCCATGGTGAAATGAAAACATCTCCCTGAAGGGTATATTTCGGACTGATCTGTTTTTCTATTCCAAGGTTTAAAATCCCTATCGGAGCAAATAAAGCATTCCCTTTTATGTATAAACTTTTATCCTGTCCTCCTTGTTCCTGTTCCTGAGCGCTCAACGTAGTTGTAGACAGGAAAGCTAAAATGCCTGCTGCTAATAATTTATATTTCATCCGGTTTATAATGTTTATTTTATCTGCTTTAATAGTTCATCTGCCAGTTGAGAATCCTTATTGCCCTGAACTGCCATATTTTTAGACATTTCAGCATAGTTTTTTGCCATCTCTTTATTTCCGGTAAGGTGATAAAGCTTGGCAAGAATATAAGTATTTTCCGAAGTTTCGCTTCTCATAACAGATTTTTCTGCCCATTCTGTAGCCTTCTTTAATGAAGATGGAGTTTTTACATGATCTGCAAATATCCATGCTGCTCTCAGGAGCTCATTCGGATCAAAGGCATCAGAATTTTTATAATAATCTAAAGCCGCTTTCTCGTATTCAGGAAAATTACTGTTCTGTTCATAATAGCTGAGCTTAGTCTGATTCAGCTTTTTAACAGCAGCTTCTTTCCCTACCAATGGTTCGGCAGCTTTCATAAAATAGTCATCATTGATTTTTTTATTTTTATCATCAATAGACTGTTCTACTATTTTTCCCAATTTGAGCTGGGCATCAAATTCATTATAAGTTTCTTCAGGAAGGAATTTAATAATCTCTGCTTTTCTGGATGCAAAAACAGGATAGTTGGTATCTTCCGATGATTTTACGAAGTAAAGAAGAAATCCGATTTCATCCTTTGACAGTTCTTCGGTTTTCTTTTTGTTCTGGAAGTATCTTTCTGAAGCTTTTTTGGCAAATTCATAATCTGAGTTGGCATTGAGCTTCATAATATTGATCAGGAATTCCGGGTCTTTTTCCCCGCCGGCAAAGCGGTCTTTAAGAGATCCTTTTTTGTTTCCCGGTGAATTGATATCCTGAGCCATTGCCACAAACAGGCTTTCTTCCATATATCCTGTATTTCGGGAAACAAGTTCGCCTTCACCATTCAGGAAAAGATAAGTAGGATAGGAGCGTACTCCGAACTTTGAAGCGATATCTCTGCCTTCTCCTTTTTCCATATCAAATCTTGCATTAATGAAGTTGGTATTGTAATAATCACTCACGGATTTCTGTGTGAAGACATTTTTTTCCATCATTTTACAAGGGCCGCACCATGATGCATAGGCATCAATAAAAACCAGTTTCTTTTCTTTCTTGGCTTTGGCAATAATGTCCTTGAATGGCAGTTCCTGAAACTGGATGGCTTCCTGAGCTGAAATAGCGATGGCACAAAAAATAGATATCCCGGAGATGATCTTCTTCATTTTCAAATAAGATTTGTAGGCGAAGATAATTAATTTTCAAAATATAGCGTGATGAATAGGTGGTCTCAATGACGATATTAACGAACTTTAAGACTTAAGCGTATCTGATTTTTGTTTTTTACTTTAAAATATGAAATCTAAATTTAATTCACTTTACAGTCCTGAAATCTTTGTTATATCTTTGCAAACGAATAATTTATATGTAGAGGAATCCATAATTTAGAGAATTTGATTATTAATTTTAAGCACGCCTTATCCAAAAAATCCATTTACATCACCGCTTTATCTGCCTGCCTGATCGCAGTGGCAGCATTTGCTGTTTTGAGTCTTTTGATCACAGAAGACAGCCGTAAGAATACCGATGATTTTGCAAAGAAAACATTCTTCCGAAAGTATGAATCGATAGAACATGAATTCAGGAATATTGAGGATTATCAGTATCTGCTTCGCGCATTGATTCAAAAAGACGGACTGAAGAATTACAAGGATTATTCTTTAGTTTTAAATGATTTAAATAAGAAAAGAAATCTGCTGCCCTACAGCTGGTATTATTATGAAAACAGTAATTCGGGAAAGTCTGAGAGCAACAATCCTTTATCCGGTATTTTTAAGAATAGAGATCATAAGGAGAACTCTATTGTTATAAAAAATAACGGTCCGGGACATTTCAAAGATCTTCTGATTACTGAAAAGGACAGCATGTACTGGATGAGCTATGATTCTCTGGTACTGCCCGATAAAAGCAAATTGTACTATGGTTCTACGGTAAGTCTGGATGATCTTCACCAATATTTTATCAACGTGGATAAAAGTTCCAATACGTACGCCTATGTTTTTACTAAAGAAGGAATTTGTATTACCCATCCTGAGAAGAAGTATATCGGAAAGAATATTTTTGATTTTACAGATATTAAAGCTAATGATACACTGACCAGCAAAACTGAAGCAGGATATACCAAAGGAACAGCAGTTTCAGAATATCTGGGAGTGGAGGTAACCCGTTTTATAAAGCCATTGAAGACTGATAATTTTGATGGATATACGGTAGTGAATCATGTAAATTTTATTATTGACGAAAATATCAGCAAGATAAAAACCTATACTGTTTATATTTTTCTGGCAGCGTTGTTTCTCATTGTAACGGTCTTTATATTGTTTCAGAGAGCAACCAGTCTGGCTTATCAGGAAAAAGAAAAAATACAGTCAGAGAAGAATTTGCTGTTGATAGAGAACGAAAAGATGCACAAAGCCGAAGTGATCAATCAGCTTCAGCAGCTTAAAAATAACATTAATCCGCATTTCCTTTTCAATTCATTGAATTCCCTTTATATGCTGATCGGGATCAATAAAGAAAATGCACAGAAGTTTACCATGAATCTTTCCAAGATTTACAGATATCTTATAGTGCCTCCAAAAGATAATATTGTTCCGGTTTCGCAGGAAATTAAATTTATACAGCAGTATATGGAACTTCTGAAAAGCAGGTTTGATGAAGAACTGAAGTTTGAATTGACCATTAATGCTCCTGAAAGTCTTGAAAAAAGAATTCCCTATTTATCCCTTCAGATAGTCACGGAAAATGCGACCAAACATAATATTGCAACGATGGATCAGCCTCTGGAAATTATCATAATCGTTGATGAGGACGGGATCACGGTAAAGAATACCTGGCAGCCTAAGACGGAAACGGTACAGGGAGAGAAATTCGGAATTGAGTATTTGAATCAGGTTTATGGATATTTTAAGAATAATATTCTTAATATTTCTGTAGATGGTGAATATTTCGTATGTTTTTTGCCTTTAATGAAGTAAAATAAAAATCCATTCACTCCCAAAATAACACCATTCACTCCCTAATATTATATATATGATTCATGATACCTATAGCTTTGCTGGCTGAAACTAAGATATTTACTATTTGGAATGAATCGGACTATTTTAATGAAGAATTACAGGCTCGCACTGTATCTCGGTCTTGCTATGGCCTCACCAATGGCACTGGCACAGAAAAAAGATAAAGATACAGTAAAGGTCAACAAAGAAAAAACGGATAAGACAGAAACCTCTTCCTCCAAGAAAACCAAAAAGATTGAAGACCTGATCAAAAAAGGAACCTATAAAAAAGGACTTTTTAATACCATTCAGGTAAAGACGGATATTTATTTTGAAATTCCTGACAGTTTGATGGGACGTCAGTTTTTGGTGGTCAACAAACTTTCTCAGGTTCCCATGCAGGTCAATGAGGCTGGTTTGAACAAAGGAATGAATTATGAGAATAAGGTCATCTCTTTTTACCGTGATCCTGTAGCTAAAAAAGTATGGGTAAAAACGGTGGTGCCTAAAGTGTCATCCCCAAAAAATGATGCGATTACAAAATCTGTGAAAGACAATTTTTCAGAATCTGTGATTGAAGTCTTTGATATTGAAGCACAAAACAATGACTCTACGGCTGTAGCCATTAAAGTGAACAAAGTTTTTGACGGAAATCAGAAAAGTTTTAACGATGTGCTGGCCAATGTAGGATTGGGTGGATCTGTGAAATCAAGTCTTTCTTATATAGAAGGTGTGAAGACTTTTCCTAAGAATATTGTGGTGAAGTCCCAATTGTCTACTTCTGTCAATGAAGGCGGGGTAGATCTTCCGGTCACATTAGGCGTTACTACCAATCTGGTTCTGCTTTCTAAAATACCGATGAAACCAAGAGTAGCGGATTCAAGAGTAGGATTTTTCTCCGAAAAACACTGGTCGTTTAATGACAATCAGCAAAAAATGGATGAGAAATTCTTTATTACCAAATGGAATCTTGAACCGAAGGAAGAGGATAAAGAAAAATATTTAAAAGGAGAGCTGGTAGAGCCCAAGAAACCGATTGTTTATTATATCGACCCGGCAACACCAAAACAATGGCGTGAAAAGATTATCGCCGGAGTACATGACTGGCAGGCGGCGTTTGAGCAGGCAGGATTCAAAAATGCAGTGATTGCGAAAATGCCGGATGAGAAAGATGAAGATTTTGATATTGATGATGTAAGATATTCTGTAATTACTTACGCCGCGTCGCCAAAGTCAAATGCAATGGGACCATCAGTAGTGGACCCGAGAAGTGGGGAAATTATCGAAGCAGATATCATCTGGTGGCATAATGTAATGACTTCCCTTCATGACTGGATGAGAATTCAAACCGGACCTATTGATCCTAAAGCAAGAGGAAATAAATTCAGTGATGAACATATGGGTGAAGCCATCCGTTTTGTTTCATCTCATGAGGTAGGGCACACTTTCGGACTGAAGCACAATATGGGAGCATCCTTTGCATTCCCGGTAGAGTCGCTTCGTTCCAAAGAATTTACGGACAAGATGGGCGGTACGGCACCTTCCATCATGGATTATGCCCGTTACAATTATGTAGCTCAGCCGGAAGATGGTGTTACAGCAATCACTCCGAAAATTGGTATTTATGATAAATATGCCATAGAGTGGGGCTACCGTTGGTATCCGGATGAATTCGTAGAGAAAAAAGCACTGAAAAACTTAATTGAAAAACACGAGGATGACCCGATGTATTTCTATGGTGAGCAGCAGAGCTATCTGGAAACCATTGATCCGCGTTCGCAGTCTGAAGATTTAGGTGATGATGCGATGAAAGCCAGCGAGTACGGAATGAAGAATTTGAAAGTGGTGATTAACAACCTTTTGAAATGGACGTATGAAGATGGTAAAGAATACACGGATGCCGGAAAACTGTATCTGGGAGTGATCGGGCAGTGGGATTTGTATACAGGTCATGTGATGGCGAATGTAGGAGGAATTTACCTGAACAATACTGTTTTTGGTAACAAAAAGAAAGCTTATGAAGCTGTACCTGCAGAAATTCAGAGAAGAGCGGTTGATTATCTTGTTAAAAATGCCATCAACCTTCCGGAATGGTTATTCTTTAATCCTATTACAGAAAAAACGTATCCGGTTAAAGATTCCCCAATGGGACCATTTGAACAGACTCCGTATACTCTTGCAAGAGGAATGCAGTATGCGAATATCTATTCTTTATTTATGGACGACAGGCTGCTCAGGCTGCTTGAAAACGAGCTGAAGCATCAGGTTTCAGGATCGAAAGAAGAGATCTACACGGTTGAAAATTTATTTGATCAGGTAAGAACAGCCATTTTCAGTAAAAAAGGAAGCCTTACGATGCTTGAGAAAATGACTCAGAAAAATTATGTGGATGCCCTGATTGTCTCTGTGAACAAATTATTTGAAAAGACAGCAGTGAAAGGATTGAAAGTAGATGATACTTTGAATATCCCGACCATCTGTAATTTCCATGAAGATGATCACGGTTTGAGGAATATCAATTATTCATCCATGAAAAGAGTATCTGAGGTGACGACTTACAAGCGAGCAGAACTTCAGAAAGTTCTGGATTTACTGAACAGAACAAGGTACAGAGGTGATGATGCTTCCAGAGCACATTACACAGATTTAATCATTCGTATACAAGAGGCTTTAAACAAATAAACGGCAATGAAAAAAACTCTAATACTTTTACCTCTTTTGGCTGCTAATATAGCAATGGCCCAGCAAAAGAAAACCATCACCGGGAAAATAGAAGACGGAAATACTTCTCAGACTATCAGCGGTGCATCTATAAAAATCGAGACCCAATCGGTGTCTACAAAAACGGAGTTGGAAGGAATTATCGAAAGTGTATCAGTAGGTACGGTGACCGATAAGGACGGAAAATTCATCCTGGAAATCCCTGCCGATACAAAAACGGTATTGGTAAGTTATCCGGGTTATGAGTCCAGAGTCATTCAGCTGAATGAAGGGCAGACCAACTATACCATCAGACTGACTTCTGAGATTTCAGATAAAAATAAAATCCAGGAAGTCATCATCACCGGATATCAGAAAATTGAAAAACGTAAGCAGACCTCAGCGGTTTCTACCGTGAAAATGGACAACATCAGCCAGGCTGGTGTTGCCAGTGTAGACCAGATGCTGGCAGGACAGATTGCCGGTGTGGCAGTAACTCCTGAAACGGGCGCTCCGGGAAGTCCGGCGAAGATCAGAATCAGAGGTACAGCTTCCCTTTCCGGTCCCCAGGATCCGCTATGGGTCATTGACGGTCTTCCGTTAGAAGGAAATGATGTTCCGAACTTTACTGATAAAGACAATATTGATCAGCTTCAGAACTTCTCTATCGCAGGTTTGAATCCTAATGATATTGAAGATATTACCATCCTTAAAGATGCCGCGGCAACAGCTATTTATGGAGCAAGAGCAGCCAACGGAGTTATCTCTATTACCACCAAAAAAGGAAAGAAAGGAAGTCTGAAACTGAACTTTTCAGCAGACACTTTCGTAACATCACGTCCTGATTTTGATAAGCTGAATCTTTTAAATGCTTCTGAAAAAGTAGACTTGGAACTGATGCTTGCCAAGCGTGCAGATCTTACGTACCGCGCCGATAAGGGAGAAGTAATGAGAATTCTGACGCAGAACGACCAGCTTGATGCTTTCAGAAACGGAGGTTTCGATGCGTTGAATTCATTCACACGCCAGCAGATTAACGGTTTAAGAAACAACAATACAGACTGGGGCAAACTGCTGTACAGAAATGCCATCAACAAACAATACGGATTAAGTGTTTCCGGAGGAAGCGACCGTGCAGATTACTATTTCTCCCTGGGATATTATGATGAAGAAGGAACAACTATCGGTACAGGTTTTAAGCGTTATAACCTTACTTTAAAAAACAACTATAAATTAAGTGATAAGTTAAATGCAGGAATCTCTATTTTCGGAACGCAAAGCGAACGTACATCTTTTGTAACGGATGCTGATGCTTCAATCAACCCTGTGAATTATTCAAGAAATGCCAATCCTTACATGAAGCCTTTCAATGCGGATGGAAGCTACAATTATGATAGAGATATGGATGGTTTTGAAGACCGTTATATTCCTTTCAACTTCCTGGAAGAAAGAGAAAATACCAACTATTCACTGAAAAATAACTCTTTGAAAGCAATTTTAGATTTAGAATATAAAGCTTCAAAAAGTTTAAGATTTACCTCTCAGTTAGGTATTCAGTACGATGCAAATAAAACAGAGAAATTTGCAGCGGAGAATACCTATTTCACCAGAAAAATGAAAGAAAATACCCGTTACTACAAAGACGGTAAATACAACTATTTCCTGCCGGCTGGTGCGGTAAAACAAAACTGGGATAATGATTTCTTCCAGTACAACTGGAAATTGCAGGCAGCGTACAGCACAAAGATCAATAAACATGAGATTGATTTGATGGCCGGTACGGAAATCCGTAAAACAGAAGATAATGCAACAATTACAAGAGCTTTCGGATATGACCCGAAAACAAGAAGAGCTACAGCGATTGTATTCCCGAATTCAGGTTTTGCAGCTGATAAAAGATATGAAACCTACCGTGAAGCAGCTCCTATAGAGAATGCTTACGCTTCCATGTTTGCAACAGCGTCTTATACTTACGACCAGAAGTATACATTCTTCGGAAGTGTGAGATATGACGGGACTAATCTTTTCGGGGTAAATAAAAAGTATAAATATCTTCCCATTTGGGCAGTTTCAGGATCATGGCTGGTAACGAAGGAAGATTTTATGAAAAATATTTCTGCGATATCCAACCTTAGATTGAGAGCATCTTACGGTCTTCAGGGAAATATTGACAGAAACACTTCGCCATTCTTTATCGGTGAATATAATGATGCCACCATTCTTCCGGGAGGAAAAGAATCCATTATCAATGTTCTCAGCCCTCCGAATGATAAACTGAGATGGGAAAAAACCACCAATACCAACTTAGGACTTGATTTAGGATTGTTCAATAACCGTGTAAGCCTTACCGCTGATGTCTACAGCAGAAAAGGTACGGATATGATCAGTATGAAAGAAACTCCTCTTGAAACAGGATTCGAATATACGATGATGAACTGGGGAAGCCTGACCAACAAAGGTTTTGAATTGGCGATATCTACCAGAAACATCAATCATGATAATTTCAAATGGACGACTACCATCAACTTTGCACATAACAAGAGCAGGGTATTGAGTGAGCAGCCGCGTGATAATGCATTGCTTCCATCAAGAGAAGGACTTCCTGTAAATGCTGTTTTTGCTTTGAAAACTGCAGGAATGGATGAACATGGAAACCCATTATTCTGGAAAGGAGATCAGAAGATTTCAGCAGCAGAATTCTTTAAGTTATATGATGTGTATGCAGATTTCCTCCCTGGACAGCTTGTTGATACCAAACTTTCAAACGCGGAGCTGAGAAGCCTGTTTACGTATGTAGGAGACAGAGATCCTAAGTTTACAGGAGGTATTATCAACACCTTTAAAGTAAGTAATTTTGACCTTACTGTTTCTGCAACATTCAACCTGAAGCAGACGGTTATGAGAACACCTTCTTACCGTGGAATGGAGCTGGATAGAGGAAGAAACTACACAAGAGATATTTATGAAGCTGGAAGTTCGCTTCCGGGAATTACCAGTCCTGATATGGAAGCTAACCCGGACGGATGGATGGGCAATAAATGGTTTGCCGGAAACCGTTCCAATGCCTACAGCTTACTGGATGTTTGGGCAAAAGAGATCAGCTATATCAGAATCAGCAGTATCCGTTTGGGATATACACTTCCTAAAGAATTTACAAACCCGATGGGAATAACAAGTTTGAGACTGAGTGTTGAAGGGCGTAACCTGTTTGTATTCAGCAACGGATACAAAGGGTATTTCGATCCGGAAACGTATGGTAATATTTATGCACAGCCTATCACCAAGTCGGTGACCGTAGGATTTAATGTTTCTTTTTAAAACTTGAAAAAATGAGAAAAATTACAGCAATCATAGCACTTGCAGCAATCAGCTTTATCAATATCGGATGCGACAGGTTTTTAGATATTCAGCCTGAAGGAAAAGTGATTCCTACCACAGTTGAAGATTACAGAAAAGTCCTTACATCTGCCTATTCAAAATATCCTGTTCACAAATCACTGGTAGCCCTTCGTACCGATGAGGTGAATATTGATGATAATTCTACAGATTTTATTTCCTATCGTGAAATTGCGATGTGGAAAGACGCTAACAATGATCAGGCATCTACAGAATTTCCATGGGTAAGCTTTTATTCCGTGAACTTTTATCTGAATCAGATTATCAATGAAGGAAGTAAAACCATGCAGGATTCTCCTGAAAAGAATCAGATTTTAGCAGAGGCGTATGCTCTTCGAGCTTACCTGTATTTTGACATGGTGAATCTATATGGTAAACCGTACAATAGTGCTACAGCTTCTACCGACAGAGGAGTTCCGATCAGTCTTGAAATCGATCTTGAGCAGGTATTAAAACCATCTTCAGTACAGGAGGTGTACAATCAGGTTCATGCAGATCTTAAAAAAGCAGAAGATCTGATGGTAGAACAGAAACAAGCAACAGGATTGAACTACAGATTTTCAAAAACCGCATTGCTGGCATTTGAAGCAAGGGCAGCCCTATATGAAGGAGACTGGAACAAGGCTTTAAACTATGCAGATCAGGTATTGGCAGTAAAAGGAGAGTTGAGCAATTTGAATACGGTCAACACACCACCCAACCATTATGCTTCCCCGGAATCGATCATGGCTTTGGATAATACATGGGATAATTCTATAAAAAACTTGTCTTTTGCATCTCCGGAATTGATTTCTTCATACAATACTACGGCAGATAAAAGGTTTGGCATGTATTTTGAAAAAAATGGTAGTAAGTATAAAGTCACCAAAGGAGGAAGTTTAGAATTCAAAGTGTCTTTCAGAACAGCAGAGCAGTATTTTATAAAATCTGAAGCATTATTAAAGTTGAATAAACTCGCAGAAGCTAAAGAGACACTTCTGAAAGTAATGAAAAACAGATATACTCCGGATGGATATACTTCAGTACAAAATGCAGTAAACTCAATGGATTCTACAACATTTATGAACTTTATCCTGGATGAGAGATTCAGGGAATTTGCTTTGGAAGGCCAAAGATGGTTCGACTTAAGAAGAGCAAATCAGAAAAAAATAAGCCACACCATTAGTGGTAGTGAGTATATTCTTCAGCAGAATGATCCGCGATATACCATTGAATATCCAATGAGTGCGAAGAAGAATAACCCTAATTTATAGAACTTCATATCAAATTCAATACAGAGGAAACCGCTTGAACTTAATTGTTTCAGCGGTTTTTTTGTACTTTTGCATCGTTATGAAAATTGCCATTATAGAAGATGAGCTGCTGGCTGTGAATTATCTGAAAAATCTTTTGGATACACAGAGCATAGTCCCTGTTACAGAGACTGTTATTCTTCGTTCTAAAAAACAGGCAGTTGATTTTTTTCAAAGAGATTCCGCAGACCTTATCTTTATGGATATTCATCTCGGAGATGGAATGAGCCTGGAAATTTTTGAGCAGGTAGAGCTTTTTACCCCGATTATTTTCATTACCGCATTTGACGAATATGCCATGAGAGTATTCAGGCATTTTACCATTGATTATCTTCTGAAGCCCTTTGAAGAAGAGGATCTCCATAAAGCTTTACAAAAATTTATTTCTATAAGAAACAATTTTGATCCTGAACCGGTTCTTAAATCTATGTCCTCATTACGACAAGCCGAAGATGAGGTGATGAAACGTTTCATGGTAAGAGAAGGAAATAAACTAAAATCAATAGACGAGCATAACACTGCCTACTTTTTTGCCTCCGGGAAATACCTTTTCCTGACTACAAAAGATCATCAGACCTATATTTATGATGATACCATTAAAGATATTATTCAGAAGCTGAACCCTGAAATTTTCTTTAAGATCAACAGGAAATTTATCATTAATAAAGACGCGGTTTCCGAAATTATCAAGCATTCCAGCCAGAAAGTAGAACTTAGACTTTCACCGGAACCGGAAGTGAATGCTGAAGTTTTTATCAGTAAATTGCAGATTGCTGAATGCCTGAACTGGCTGAATAGTTGATTTACTTATTTACCACATCATCGTACTTCTAATCGTGCTAAGAAGGTCCAAGATTATGATCAATATTGGTATTTAATATATTTTTAATGTACTGATTTTAAATGTAATAAATTGTTTATTAATGAAAACAATTAAAATGTGGTATTTTTACATTTCAAAAAACACATATGTATAGAATTATAATAATTTTATTTCTTTTTTGTACGAGTTTATTTTTTCCTCAAAGTATAAAAGGGTTTCATATTCCCGATTCACTAAAAAATAAAACCTTTGAACAGCTAGAAAAATCTTACAGTAAAGAATTCCGGCAAGACGATATAGCAATACTATATGCAAATACTTTTTTAGTAAAAGCTAAAAATGAGAAGAATGCAAAAAAACAGTTTGATGGATACTTTTTTCTTTTCACAAAATTCAAAAAAAATATCAAATACATAGACAGTATACAAAATGTTATTAATAGAAATAGTAATATAGATGAATTATCATATGGGAATTATAAAATAGGTGATATTTATTATAATTGTAATAAATACAATCAGGCATTATCTTATTATTTGAAGGCACTTCCTTATGCAAAAGAGAATAACAATATTAAAGAAATAGTACTCATAAAGCATGCAATTGGAAAAATAAAATATTTCACATATGATTATGAAGAAGCTTTAAAAATTTTTAAAGAAACTTTCAGTTATATAAAGAATGAAGAAAAAAAAGATCCGAGTAATTATTTATCCATTTTACATAGTTTAGCAATTACATATAATGCAGTAGGAAAATATGATTCAGCTTATGCTTATGCGGAAATGGGCAGGTCAAAATGTCTTCTTTATAACAAGAAATATTATTTCAAAGTATATGACCTCAGCTGTAATATTATGAAGTTTTACCTAAAAGACTATCCGAAGTCAGTTAAAGGTCTAAAACAAAATATTGATTATTTCAAAAAATATGATTCTACCAATCTCGGGATAACATATATGTATTTATCCATGAACTACCAAAGATTAAATAATAAACGTGAATATTTTAATTCTTTTAATAAAATGGATTCTATACAAAAAAGGATCAAGTTTATTCGTCCGGAATTAATAGGGTTATATAAAAATTCTTTGCAATATTATGAATTAGAAGGAAATAAAGAAAAACAAGTTTATTTGATTGATCGGCTTATAAAGCTCAATGATACTATTTATAAATCAAACTATGAATTTTCTAAAGAGATTCACCAAAAGTTTGATAATCCTGAATTACTAGAACAAAAGCAGGAATTAATTTCGAATTTAAACAAAAAGAATACTACATTATACTGGTTTCTAGGTGGAGGCTCATTATTACTTTTCACATTTATCTATTTGTTTAATATTAACCAACGAAAATTAAAAACATATAGAGTTCAGGCTCAAAAATTAATAGATACACAGAATGAAAGTTCGATATCGAATGCTGTAGGTGGTTTAAAAAAATTGAGTGAAGAAGATCAAGCCATAGAGATTACCGAACTTATAGCAGGTGAGAAAATTAATAAAGCTAAAAGTCAGATTCCTGAAAATGTAAGACAAGAACTTATTGTAAAATTACATGATTTTGAAAATCATAAAGTATTTATTACCAAAAATATTACGTTGTATTCTTTATCTAAAGATTTTGGAACTAATAGAGATTATTTGTCTAAAGTAATCAATGAAATAAAAGGTAAAAGCTTCTCAAATTATTTAAGTGAATTACGAATTAACTTTGCTATTAACGAGTTAAAGGAAAATAAAAAATTAAGGTTAAAAACGATTGCTGCTATTTCAGAGGATGTGGGTTTTAGTAATGTAGAATCCTTTACAAAAGCATTTAAAAATGTTACAGGTACCTTACCTTCTTATTATATAAAAATTTTACGCGACAATGATAAGTAATTGATATTCAAAATATTAAATATATAACTGATACCATATTGATCAATATCGGCAACATATTGTAATGTATTTTGGAAAAAAGCATTTATTTTGGATCGATTAAAATGCAAAAAATCAAATAGAATGAAAAAACAAGATCAAAAAGCACAAAAGAAATTATCTTTAAAAAAATTACAATTGGTAAGTGTTACTAATTTAAGAAGAATTAAAGGAGGAGATGGTGGAGATGGCGGTAATAATACAGGTGATCTAGGACAAGCAACAGCACTAAATGCTCTTAATAACATTTAGCCATTTTTTTAAGATGTAAGGTACAGAATTGTACCTTGCATCTTTATTTACATCATACCTTAATAATATGAAATATATAATCACATTTTTGATTTTTTGTAATCACATTTTATTTTCTCAAACACAGCCAGTGTTTAAACCAACGCCTTCAACTGATCAATATTTTGAAAGGAAAATAATTGATGAATATCGTAATATTGAGAATGTTAAAGATTCATCTGTTATTGATTGGATGAAAGGCCAAAATAATTATGCTAATTTTATTTTACAGTCTATTTCAAGTCGTCAATATCTAATTGATAAACTTGGTGAAATGGATAGTAAGAATGAGTATTCTATCTCGTATTTACAGATTACGGATAATGATAAATACTTTTACTTAAAAAGGCAGGTTAAAGAAAATATCCCAAAATTGTATGTTCGTAATGGATTCAATGGAAAAGAAGAATTGTTATTTACCTCTTCTGAATACAAAAAAAATAATAAAGAGTATGTTATAAATTATATAAAACCTAATTATGATGGATCCAAAATTGTTGTTGCCCTAACCGAGGGAGGGAAGGAGATTGGAGAAATGATCATTATTGATGTTGAGAAAAAAAACATATTACCTTATACAATTACCCACTGCTGGCCATCTGATGGTGGTGGAGTTTCTTGGTTACCTGATAATAGCGGCTTCATTTATCTTTATTATCCAATAATGGATAATAAATCGGATTTATTTTTAAAAAACATGGCTGCCGTAGTATATAAAATAGGAGATGACCCTGAGCAAATTCATCCCATATTGTCAAGAAAAGATTATTTAGAGCTAAATTTAAAAGAAGAAGATTTTCCTATTGTTTCAATTAATAAAAGTAACCAAAACTACCTGATAGCAAAGATTGGGGGGGCTGCAAATTTTTCTGACACTTACTATGCTTATTCTTCAGAATTAAATAGTCAACATATTAATTGGAAACCTTTGTATAAAAAAGAGGATAAAGTTGTTGATTATACATTGGTAAAAGATGATCTGTATTATGTGGGAGCAAAAGGTACGAAGAACAATTTTGTTGCACATACTTCTTTAAAAAGCCCGAATTTCTCGCAGTCTCAAATCATTATAAATGAAATGAAAGATGAGGTGATTGGAGCTGTTTATTCAACAAAAGACGGTTTATTTATAACGACAACAAAAAATGGTGTAGAGGCTAAATTTTACTTTTATAATTCGCAAAAAAAACTTCAGGAAATAATTTTGCCAATTTCGGCCGGTAATATAAACTTAACAACAAAATCAAACAGCTATTCTGATCTTTGGGTTACATGTTCAGGGTGGAACAGTCCGGACAGAAGATATAAATATAATGTATCCGAAAACAAATTTGTTCCTGAAAATGTAAATCCTATTGTAGAGTTTTCTGATTTTAAGGATGTTAAAGTTTTAGAAACAACCGCAAAATCTCATGATGGAAAAGATATTCCTTTATCCATAATCTATAACAAAGAATTAAAGCCTAAAGAAAAATTACCTTTATTAGTTTTAGGCTATGGAGCATATAGTAATTCTTACAGTCCTTTTTATGCTAGAATAGCATTATTATGGGCTATAAAAGGAGGAATAGTAGCATACACACATGTAAGAGGTGGTGGAGAAAAAGGAGAAGAGTGGCACTTGGGAGGCTTTAAGAAAACAAAACCTAATTCGTGGAAGGACTTTATTTCTTGTATAGAATTTATGCATGAAAAAGGATACTCAAACCCAAGTAAAACAGCTATTTGGGGAATCAGTGCCGGAGGAATAATAGTAGGTAGAACTATGACAGAAAGACCAGATTTGATAAAAGCGGTAATTGTAGCAGCTGGGACTCTGAATACTGTAAGAGGGGAGGCTTCTCCTAATGGAGCCAATAGTGTAAAGGAATTTGGAACAGTCAAGGATAAAGATGAATTCGGGTATTTATATGAAATGGACTCTTATCTACATATCAAAAAAGGTGTAAAATATCCTGCAACTCTTATAACAACTGGCTATAATGATCCTAGAGTTCCAGTATGGATGTCAGCAAAGTTTGCAGCTAAGCTAATTGCTGATAACACTTCAAATAATCCTATTTTGCTGAAGGTTGATTTTGATGGTGGTCATGGGAGAGATAATACTAAGAAAAAGGCTTATGAAGAAATAGCTGATATTTTCGCTTTCGCTTTATGGCAATTGGGTCATCCTGATTACCAACCGAAAGAAAGTGTAAACAAATAATATGTCTGGCTTTCCTTATCATTTTTTTGAAAAGTACATAATTCGCATTTATTTTCACATGAAAATTTTAGAGAGAAATTAGGAAATAGTGAATTATCAGATGCATAGTTCCGAGAAATTTTTAGTAATTCAATTTTTCAAGAAGCTGTTTTTTAGCATCTCCATATTTGCATGAAGAACTTAATTAATGGCTCAAGTCGAAAAAAGAATTTTCATCAGGGGATTTTCGCTGCTTCCCTAATGCAATGCAGGTTATTGACCGATTTCATGTTCAGAAGCTGGCCATAGAAGCTCTTCAGGAAATCAGGATCAGACATCGCTGGGATGCTATTGAAATGGGAAATAAGGTAAGGGAAGGATTGGGGGAAGAACTAGTTCTAAGCACAGAAATATTTGAAAACGGTGATTCCCGCAAACAGCTTTTGGCAAGAAGCCGGTATTTGCTTTATAAGAGCCGCGAAAAATGGACACTCTCCCAAAGGCAAAGAGCCATCATTCTTTTTGCTCAGTATCCCGACCTGGAGAAAGCGTATCAATTGACCGATGGACTGCGAAAGATTTATAACCAGGATATTCCTAAATCTTTGGCTATGACTAAACTTGCGCATTGGTTCAAAAAGGTGGAAGAAGCAGATTTTAAATCTTTTTCTACCTTAAGAAAAACAATAATGGTTCATTACAGAGATATTTTAAACTATTTTCATCAAAGAAGCTCCAATGCAGCAGCTGAATCCTTCAATGCCAAAATCAAAAACTTTAGAATGCAGCTCCGCGGAGTAAAAGACAGAACTTTCTTTCTATTCAGGTTGACTAAACTTTTTGCTTAGTCCCCAACTTTTGCGCTTGATCCAAATATTGTGCTTGATCATTAATCCATAAAAACAAAAAAACCTCTGACTAATCAGAGGTTTTAAAGTGGTTTCTCCAGGAATCGAACCAGGGACACATGGATTTTCAATCCATTGCTCTACCAACTGAGCTAAGAAACCATTATGTTTTTGTTTATTACTTCGTTGTTTTAAAGTGATGCAAAAGTATAACATTTTATAATACCGTGCAAGTTTTTTGTTTTATTTTTTCAGATAAATATCCTGATAAAGCTGGTTTCAGTATTCAATGTACTGTTCATCAGTATTTTGGTACTTTAATTTTTTCTGTTTTTTTGAAAGTTATTTTCACAGCGTTTTATTAAAAGGTTTTTAGCCCTTGTATTTAAGATTTTTCTTACGGTTGCTTTGGAATATATTATTGTTTCTTTAATCAATTTTAAACAGCCAATACAATTATCCGATTTTCAGTCATAAAAAGCAGCAAACACTTGATTTATAAGAGTTAATTTGCCTAACAGGTGTTAGTCGTATTATTACTACACTTTTCGAAATTTAATAATAAATGTAATTTGCTTTTTGTAAATACATCTATATTTGGTGATATAGAAAGCAAACAATCACAATATATTAACCATTAAAATTTACAATCATGGCAGAAAGAAATTCAAGAGGAATTTTAAAATTCAACAACGGTGAAGGGCAAAAACTGTTAAAGCTTAACTACAGTGTATCAAGATCTACGGACGTTTCAGGGCGTGTGGCATCAGATCCTTCCAATGCTCTTATCAAAATCACAGTAGAAGCTACTGAAAAATCAGACATCCTGGAAAGTTTACTGAACGGAAAATATAAGCCTACAGTAGGAGAGATTACTTTCAACAAATCTCACGAAGAAGGAACATTAACAACATTGAAGTGGAACAACGGTTATGTAATCCAGCATGAAGTAGATTTCGATGCTGTGGATGACAACAGTATGTATATCAGTTTTGTGGTAAGTGCAGAACAGATAGACCTGGGGAATTCATCATACTTCGGAGCATGGCCGTCTTAAGCACATTCAGAATTTAAATATCAGGCAGAATAGTACACCCGTTTCAAGGGATGCTGTTCTGCCTTTTTTAACCTTATAGAACGACTGTTTATTTCAAATAAAGTTCTGAAAAAACCTAATCACTATGAATAAAAATATCTCGAATTCAGATAAGATTTCTGAGAATCATATTCCCGGAATCAACCGTGTGGTGAAACTGGATATTGTGATTGAAGGCAAAATTATCAAACACTTCAAACATTTCCATCTGCAGCAAAGTGCCAGAAGACACCACAATTTTGAGCTGATCTTAGCTCATGATTCTCTCGGGGAAGCTCAAAACCATACCCTGGAACAGGCACGCCAGTTTTTGGGAAAACGAATCACCATTGTTTTCAAATACAAAGATTACGAAAGTGAAAGCCCGGAAAGAACTTTTGTAGGAGTTATCACCAAAGCTGCATTCAGCCAGGAAAAAATGAGCCTTGGAAATATTGTGCTGAGAGGCCAGAGTCCTACCATATTGATGGATGCAGCTCCCCATACTCAAAGTTTTGGAGGTGATCAGGCTGTGAATACAGGAATTATTGCCAACAAAATACTTAAAGAAGCCCTGGGATCAGAGAAATTTGATTTCAGAGTAGATACACAGAATAAAAGCTATATCAATTATAGCTCACAATATAATGAAACCCATTATAACTATCTTGCAAGAACAGCCGAAGCCTACGGAGAGCAGTTCTACTACGATGGCGAGGTGCTTCATTTCGGCAAACTTCCCCCTTCAGAAAAACCGATCCGGCTTGTATACGGAAGCAACGCAACAGATGTGCAGGTAGAACTGAATGCGGTGCATACCAATCCTGAATTTTTCGGCTATAACAGCAGCAGCCATACCAAAATGGAAGGCTCTGAAAATAATATCAGACATTTGGGCGAAATACCCTCCAAAGCATATGAACTGAATAATAATATCTTTAAAACCCGTTCACTTTCTCCGGCTCCCATTAATGCCAATATGTTTGTGGATGTAAGCGATTCTCAGAAAAGTGCTGCAGGCAGCGCTGCTGTAGAAGTATTTACGGTTTCAGGAAATACAACCGTTCCGTTTTTATATCCGGGATGCCTTGCCGATATGGAAATGCGGAAACCGGATACCAGCCAGACTTCCTATTTTACAAAACTTACAATTACCGAAGTCTTACATGAAGTCAATGCCAGAGGATATTATACAGGAAGTTTTGAAGCTATTGCTGAAGGCACTGGCTTTATGCCAAAACCGGATTTTATACAGCCTAAAGCCGAGCCGCAGGTGGCTACCGTTATTTCCAATACAGATCCGCTTAATCAGGGAAGAATACAGGTGAGATTCGACTGGCAGCAACATCCTGATACCACTCATTTTATCAGAATGATGAGCCCTGATGCGGGAGGAACAGATATGGTCACTCAAAACAGAGGTTTTGTAGCAATACCTGAAGTAGGAGATCAGGTAATGGTCGGTTTTGAATACCATCATCCCGATTTTCCGTTTGCGATGGGAGGAATGTTCCACGGACAGGTTGCATTGGGAGGAAGCATTAATAACCATCTTAAATCTATTCAGACAAGAAGTGGAAATAAGGTGATCTTTAACGACCAGGAAGGAAGCATCTTCATTGAAGATCCTAGTGGAAATACTTATCTCATGGATGGGAAAGGAAATATTGTTGTCAATGCTCCCAAAAATATCACCTTCACTGCCGGAGAAAATGTACAGATCAATGCAGGTAAAAATATCATTGCTTCTGCTCAGAGAAATGTCAATATTATGGCGGGAGAAGATATAACAGAAACAGCCAATGACGACTACAACCTTACGGCAAGCAATATCATCGAAACGGCAGAAGC
Source organism: Chryseobacterium sp. X308 (assembly GCF_020733145.1). NCBI lineage: Bacteria > Pseudomonadati > Bacteroidota > Flavobacteriia > Flavobacteriales > Weeksellaceae > Chryseobacterium > Chryseobacterium sp. X308. Next base: position 91,281 of record NZ_JAJFZH010000011.1, on the reverse strand, counting down.
AGGCAGAAAATCTACAGCCAAAAATATTACAGAAAATATGGAATCCGGCTCTTACATCAGTACAAAAGATGCCATTAATGTTGAAAGTGCCAGGGAAGTGCTTATCAATAGCGGTAAACAGGTAAAAATGCAGTAATATGGCAGGCGAAGGCGGAAATATAATAAGAAATGTCTTTGGGAAATCCTATAAGGAAGCAGAACATATCATGAAAGATGCTTCCAAAGGAACTCTGGATTTTAAATCTCCTCAGGAAAATACCTTTTATGGAAAAAAAGGCGGGAAGAAGTTTGATGAATACCAGGCGAAAGAGCAAACAAAACCGCTACAGGTAAAAGCGGTAAAATGCTATGAAGATTTTGCATGTACAAAAGAGATTAAAATTATAGAAAAAGGGAAAAGCTATTTCTTTAAAGCCATTCAATATAACAGAACCCCCACAAAATCAGAATTGAAAAGCCTTAAGTGGGCTATACAGTATGATGATACAAATATAGCCAATGCCCCACAGGTAACAGGCGAAGAAAAGATTTCTTATGCAGTACCGAAGGATAGGAATATCGCTAAGCTGAGAGTATATGCCTTTTTTAAAGAATATAGCCCGAATGTAAAAGCAGAAGTATATTTAATAAAAGAAGAGATAGTAATAATTATAGGTACTGAGCAGCACTCAACAAATATTGCAAATAAACTGATGTTTCCAGGAGAAGCAGTCAGAAAAGTCCGTACCAAATATCCTAATTACCCCTTTGTAAAAGTAGCCCTGTTTACCGATGGATATTCTGAAAATCAGTTATCAACAATAACCAATGATTTAATTAAGCATAATAATGGCTTAACAGTAATAAGAGTTACTACGATAGATGATGTTATTAATATTATTAATTCTGGGAACAGGGATAGTGCAGCTTTTGATAATAAAAGAAGAGTAAAGGAAATTTTTGCATACTCTCATGGTTATGTAAGAAACGCAACCAATGAGGGAGTAATAGCATTTGGGTATGAAGGTAAAAATGCGGATAAACAAGAACTTGATGCCAAAAGCTTTTCAAAAGTTAATCCGGCTGTGTTTTTAGATGGAAATACATCTGTATTTTATTCTTATGCATGCAGAACCGGTATCGGAACAAGTTCGGAGACAACTACAAATGCTTTTAAAGATAAAAGCTTGGCACAAAAAATGGCTAACCATGGGAAAATAACAGTCTATGGCTATATGAGGAGATCACTGTATGAAGATGCATGGGGAACACAGAATCATAGGGATACTTATGCTTCTGATCATGATGAGGGTGGTTCAACTTGGGAAAACTTTAAAACAGATTTAAAAGATACGTATCAGTCGGATCCAAAAGATATGGATACTTATAATAAATACAGAAAAAAAGAAATAAAATTAGATAAAGCAATCTGGAATCCGGATGGGGCATATTTGGATGTAAAAGCAGGTACCTGGCCCGTTGGTGTACCAGCAACTTATGAAAAATTTTTACCAAAATAATTATGAAAATAAAAACTCTTCTCACATTAATTTTTACAGTCCTAATCTTAATAAGCTGTAATAAAAATAAAGATTTGGGTGGATATAGGGAAAATTATAATTTAGAAAGTGGCTCTGTCATTATTGATACAACCGCATTTAAAAATTTTGTAGGAGAGATTCCCCAATCATTTAATAAAAATGTACATCAGCTTAGCAAAAAAATAACCTTTAAAATAAACCATTCAGACGGTATTGATCTGAAAGGAAACAGGATATTAATTACTCTGGAAAATGAAAATATTTATTTTGGAGATTATCATCAGGATATAGCGGTCAATGTTGGCTATGATCAGCCTTATTATGCAAGTTTAAGGTTTTATATCATAAATGATAAAAATAAAACTATTAACAAGTTTACTTCAGATCTTCACTATCCGATTTTTAAAAAACAATATAATGAAGCAGATGTTAAGCTTTTGTCTGACTCAAAAAAGATATACAATGATTTACAAACATCATATGAAATTACTAATATCCCGGATGAAATAGCTGAGAAGAAATAAAGCATTGAATCATCAGTAATACAATTAATAAAAATTTTTATTCCGGAAATATGAAGAAAAGAATAATAACTGCAGGAGGATTTATAGGAATATTATTCTCAATATGGGATTCAGTAAGTGATAGAGTGGATTCTGCTTTATCAAAGGATCATTTAACTGGATTTATTTTCCATTCGGTTTTTAGTATGAAAACATTGAGATACCTTTTGATTGGTGGGATCTCAGGATGGATAATAAGTTTAATGATTCATAAAATAAATGAGCTGTATCGTGAATGGAATGACTTTTAAACAGCCGGTAATAACAAAACAGTATGGTAGAAACAAGAGTAAAACCTTTTCAGAAATATACTTCAGAAACCCACCAATATCAGGTGGAAAATGCTCTTGAGATACAGTTTGGAGAAGCAAAAGGATTCTATTCATCTTTTAAAATTACCCTTCAGGAAAAGGTAAATGAGGACCATACAAAAAACTGGGAGATAGAGAAGATTGAAGATTCTCCTTTCCCATCAGAAAATAAATTTATGGAAATCTTGCATGTGCTGGAGCAGAGTTCTTATCCTGTAGAAATAAAAGTGGATGAAAAGGGTAGTTTTCTTGGGGCCGCAGATCATCAGAAAAATATTGAAGACTGGAAATCCAAAACAGCCGGACTTCAGGAAAAATACCAGAATGCGGATGTTTTCAAAAACCAATATCTGACCGCGTTTGAAGATGAAGTCGTCTTTTATAAAAATAAACTGAAAGAACCCTTTTGGAACCTGCTGCTGTTCGCTCCTTATTATGTTGATAACGGAGAAAGAAATGATGAATCCATCGTATGGAACATCAAAGGAATCGGGGATGTAGAATGTACCGGAATTATTATTGCCGAACAGAGAGAATATGGATTTGAAGCCTTTTTTACCTCTGAAATCAAAGTTCCGGTTCATATAAAAGAAGAATTGGACAAAAAATACCTGTATCAGACGGGACAGTATCAGGTAAAATTAAATATACAAATGGAATACAATTCCCGAAAAAAACAGTATTCCCAAAAGAGCGCTGACTTTATATTGTCAGATGGAGAAAAAACAGTATACCGGGAAACGATCACAATGACTTAATCTTTATGAACAAATGACATGGCGGATAAAGGATACATCATTATAGAAGGCGCTACAGCATATTGCAGCAGCTCTGTAACCAACAATTCCAATGGTACGGCCGTTCCAATGGAAGTGAAAAGCCAGAAAAAAAAATTGGGCAAAAACAAATATTTTGCACAAAATAAACCTGTAGCCACTTATCTTGATGATAAAGCAGACAGTTTCGGAGGCGGAAACGGATTTGGGAACTGCAAAGGTTCAGACGGGAAAACCTATCCTTGTAAAGGCAAATGCAATATCAAATACAAAGACTATTACGAAAACGTAGAATTCAACAAGAGCATGAAAATCCTGTTGGATGCTTCTACAGGAAATTGTCCGGGATATGGTGTTCCCGGAACGATTGCTTTTGCAACCACCGGACAGGCCAACAATGTTTCACAGATAGATGTCAAAGAAGCTGATGAGTTTTCAGTAGCCAATACTTCGCCACAATGGCCGTCATCCACTGCTTCTCAGGCAAGCATAGCAGTGTCATCCATTTCAATGGTAAGACCGATACCGACTGATAAATTGAGTGGTACTTATTACTATATCAAAGGGATGAATGGCCCGCTTCTTCCTATTATGAACCCTTTTGGTGGTGATAACCTGGACTTAAAAGCCCAGTTCAAGGGTGATGAGAAAAAAATCATCTGGGCATTGTTCAAAGGGGAAGGAACAAAAGATAAAATAAAAACATTTATTGGATTAGGAAGCAGTTTTAGCCAATCCATGAGTAAAATATTCGATGGACTTACAGAAGGAAAGTACAGACTGGAAGCTTATGGCAAAAAAGCAGGCGATGCCAAATGCTCTCTTAATGTGGAAGTTATACAGGATTTTGTTAAGAAAATTGTCAGTCCAGGTTCGTCAACGTTGATTAATATTCCTTTACCTCTATCCATTGAGCGTAAACTCAACAGTACGACAGATCAGGCAAAAATACTGAACAGAGGATTCTTTATGCCTGTAAATACCGTTCACTGGACTGTAAAGCAGGGAACAGCTGTTCTGTATAACAGCTCTTCAGGAGCTTCTTCATCACATCTTGTTTCCGTTGCGGGTGCTGGCGACCGTGTCATTCTTACCTTTAAAAATGCCGGTAAATATACGGTAGAAGCATTTACAGATCCCACAGATCCAAAACCACAGTCTGTAGAGATTAAGATCGAAAACAGTCTGGGTGTCATGGGAGTAAAAGGAGAACCGGGCTTGGTGAGATTCAGTGATACCATTAAAGTGCAGGCTTCGAAGTTTAATGTCAATTATATGCCTTCGGGCACTTCTGTATATTGGTACCTAAAAAAAGATGGGCTAGGAAGAGTGGCATTATTTGAAAACTCTCCTTCATTCAGAACAGGCACCATCAATAAAAAGGTAGCTGAACTTCTGTATAATGATGCAAAACTGGCCAGCAATCAATATTTCGGGAAATATATACTCGAAGCTTATGCTAATCCTTTGGGAGCAGGAAAGCAGCCTGGTTTTTCCGGATCAGACTGTTTTAATTTTGAGGTGATTCAAAATGTCATAGATAAATTTACTCTTCCGGCAGCTAATATTCCGAAAGGAACAAAAATAAAATATACGGCAACGGCAAGAATTGCTGCACTGGCTGGCAACGAAGCCATAAAAATAGAAGTTCCGGATAAAGTGACCAATAACGGGGACGGAACCATTACATTCAATGATCTCGGCGAATACACTATTTCTGCCTATTTAACAGGAGATTATACCGATGGAAAGAAAATAGAAGCGAAAGTAAAAGTTTCTGAACCTGCTGTAAAAAGGGCGCTGTGGGCTTATGGAACCGGAGTGAAACGTACCGAGACCGGATTTGGAGAGGAAACCTATGGATTTATTGAAATTGACGGGCTGCAGAATCAGACTTTAAAAGTAAAAATCTGGGTAAAAGGCGAAGGGGATGATTTCTATAAAGAGAAAGACAAATACATGCTGGAAGAGAAAACAGTTACCCTTAATAACGAAGGCAAAGCTTCATTCCTTATCACCACGAATGATGATTACAAGAAAAAATTGCTGGCTGCTATCCCTAAAACGGCAGAAAACCCGAACCCGTCTTACCGCCTGGTATTCACGGTAGAGCTTCAGGCAGGTTCATCTGCAGATATTGTGCTTCCGGAAAATATTACCATTCAGGGAACGAAACCTGTGGTGGTAGACAGCACCACAACTTATCTGGAAGTTTTGGATTCCAATGAAGAACTGACCATCACTTCCGAACAGAAAATTGTATCGATTATGTTCTCTACCGAAGATGGTAAAGATATTCAGCGGATGCAGACTTTCTATGGCAAAACCCATAAGCTGTGGGTTCATACCGTCAATATGACGGAAGAAACTCTGAAGATTGATGTTCTGAAAGAGATTCCAAAAGAAGGACTAAACGAAAAAGATCATATCACCTATACCCACGAAAGCAAACAAAGTTATAACGAGGAAAAAACAGGAAAAGACGGCCTGCTGGAAGTGGCTTTCACTGTAAAAGAAGAATGGAAAAATCCACCGAAAAACTTTGACTATTACATAGCGCAGGTTTCCCGCCAGGTTCAGGATCCCGCCGATCCCAAAAAGAAAGTCTGGAAAATAGAAAAAAGCCAGTTTACGATCAACAGTACACTTCCGGCCGATCTGGTTAGAACAGAGGATATGGAAAAACTGGGGATTAAAGCGTATAAAAAAGACGGAACAGCATTTACTCAGCAAGAGATGTTGGAGCTGCGTAAGCAATTTATTTTTTATGAGAGTGGTTGTCTCAAAGTATCTCAGAAAGAGACTCCTGAAGCTATTGATAATGATGTGATGCCTGTGGTGGTGGAAATGGCGGAGGTGAGAAAACAGAAAACATGCTATTGTAATCGTGATTTTACTGAAAGTGAAATCAAAAGTTTGGTAAAACATATGCGTGGTAAAGAAGAAATATGGGAATCTACAGACATGGATCGTGAAAGTTTTGCAGATTTAACAATGGAGTTGAATGCTATGTTTAGAAAATATGATATTAATAAATGCATTCAAAAAATAGCATTTTTAGCAAATGTTTATTCTGAAACCAGTTTTTTTAGAACAGCAGGAGAAGAATCAAGTTCTCATGCCTCTAGTGGCTACAAATATAAAGGTCGTGGAATACAGCAGCTTACTGGGGATGGGAGTGATCCTGTTGCATATAAAGATTATGATGAAAAAGTTCCTGAAGATATTGTTACATATCCTGAATTAGTGGCCACTAAACTTTATTTAGCGGTAGACAGTGGCGGTTGGTTTTGGTCAGTTTATAAAAAAATACCAAATTGGAAGGAAAACCCTAATAAAAACTATTCTCAAGCAGAAAAAGATGCAATGAAGTTTAAAAGAGAATACTTTAGTAAGGCATTAGGGAAAACATTAAATGAAACTGCACTATTGATGGAGGATGAAGAAGAACGTTACTATTTTTTAATTTGTAAAGTATTAAACGGCTATACTCTGACTCATAAATTAGAAGTAAATCCTAATGGATGGGCAGATAGAAAACAAGGTCTTTCCAATCTTAAAGCATGGTTCAAATACGATAAAAAAGTATGCGATGGGGAAGTAGTAGCAATGCCAAATCTTGAAGGCAGAGCACCATGGATGGAGCTGGTTTGGAAAGAAGAAGCTAAGAACCTTGTTGAAACCGGAACCAATAAAGAAATCCAGAAATTTTTTGATGGGACTCCTTATGAAAATGATATGAAAAATGGCACAAAAGATGAAACAGATATTGCTTGGTGTGCTGCTTTTGTCAACTGGATTATGAAACATTATGGTTACGAAGGAGTTACTACAGATAAAGGATATGATGCTGTAAGAGCATTAAAGTGGGCAACTTGGGCTGAAGGTAAAGATCTCGGAAAACCAGTATATGGAGCAATAGCTGTAAAAACAAGATCAGGAGGTGGACACGTAGGGTTTGTTGCAGGAAAAAAAGGAAATAAAGTAGTTATTTTAGGAGGAAATCAATCGCAAAAGCTTTATTGTGTATCTTATGATATTTCTGACTATTTTGCATATGTTGTTCCAAAAAATTACGAAATTACAGACGCAGATTATAATTTACCGGAATATAAAGGAAATCCTGGTGCAAAAGGATCTGAACTTTAAAATATAAAAAGAAAATGAAACATAGAATTTTAATGAGCCTGCTTTTTATTTCTTCTGCTTTAGTATCATGTCAGGATAAAAAGGCTGAAAATAATAAGAATGTGACAAATATTACAGAAAGTTCAGCAGGTCTGCAATTTAATCAAGATGTTAATACTATGCTAAAAAAACAATTAGAATACGGAAAACCTTCTTTTGATAATCCATACCAGTATTCCGATAAAGATTTGGAAGTAGCAACTCCAATATTGAATCAATTACTTTTAGATAATGGTTATAAAGCTATTAGAAATGAAGAATTTAGTAATAAAATAAAACAGATTTTTAACCGGATTATTGATAAAAACTCTACCAGCAAATTTGTGTATATCAATTTAATTGATAAGTGTGACAAGGAGTTGAATTTTTTTCCAAATAACGCAGAGAATAATGGTGTATTTGTAGTTAAAAATCAGAACTTCATTACTGATCTTTATCCACTTCCCTTGATTATTGATTATCAAAAAACATATAGTGAAGCAGCTCAGGAAGAAAATTCGGCTTCAAAAAACTATAAAGATGCAAACGGAAATGAAGTTAAGAAATATTTATGGAAAGATATACACAATCTGAAGGAGCAGAGAAAGAAGAACATACAAACATTAGTTGCGCGTAACCTCTATTTGTTTAATGACAATAAGGCTCAATACAAATGGCTTACCCTTAATGATTCATATTTTATGGAGGCTTTAGTAAAAACTTTTGGCTACACTCAGGATATTGATTTACTGAAGTGGGTTATTGAAAGAACAAAATTTGATAAAAAAGACCCGTCTGATTATGGGAATTTGTTTTGGGTAAAGCAATGTGATGAAACAGTAAAAATACATGCTAATACTTTTAAAATTTTACAAGAGATTTATACTCCGGATATAACAAACGATATGTCAAATGAGAATAGATTTTTACTTGATTATATCAAAGGATATCTTGAATATTTCGCTGATTTTAATAACAAAGAAACTGGCGTTTCAAAGGTAGATAAGGTAAAAATACTAGCGAATATCGTTTATTTTGCTGAACAATATAAGTATGACAAAAGGTTTGTTTCGGGATATGGAGATAACTCTAAGATGATGGGAAGATTAAGATTCTTTTTAGATCAGGAAGAAGTAGATATTTTACAGAAAAATAATTATTTCAACCTTCCAAAATTTAAAGAATGGTGGGATAACGCTGATTATGATGAATATTTTGTTGAAGAATGTGAATACAACGGAACATGTGGCCCGGATAACCGACCTTTGAATATGACAGAATGGAGGAAGCAACATCCTAAAAAATAAAAATTAAGAGCACAGTTTGCAAGCTTTGCTTTTATTAAAAACACAACGATGATAAAAAGATTTTTTATTTTTCCTGGCGGTATTGTTATTAAATAATTTCACTCACAAAAAAAACTGTAAATTCCGATATCTCATTATAAAGCATGAATCAGAAAAAATAAAAGCCAGTTACTTTATAAGAACTGACTTTTTATTTTTGGCTATAATTTTAAGGAAGCGTTGAAAAATCGATGTTTGGAGCTTGTGAAGGTGCTGTAACAGAAAACTGTGATCCGGGAGCAACAGTTGTACTAAAAAAGCCGCCATTTTGCAAAAAGAAAGCATTACCATTTGTTCCACCTATTGCATCTATTCTTTGTTGTGCATTATAAGTATTATCCACAGTGAATTTTGCTCCGGAAACGGCAATCCAGTTCCCGTCTGAAGTTCTCACCCATTGATTCTTGAATTCTGCTTTTCTGCCCTGATATCCATTTTCAGGATTGAAGTTCTCCACGAAACTATAGAAGCTTTGAAGATAGGTGCTGGTTTCAGGCCGTTTCCAGCTGGCTATCAGTTTCCATTCTGTAGCATCCGGGGATAAAAACCATGCTGTAAAATCTGTTTTTCCTGTTCCGTCCGGTTCGCCTTTTAATAAAAATTTATAGGTTTGTCCGGCACTCCAGTTGTACTTGTAATAACTCTGTCCGCCAGAACCTTCATTGCCAAACTCCCCAATGGTTACCCCGCTGCCTGCTCTGTTGAGAATAATTTTGTGATCAGGAGGAATATTATTAGGATCATCGGTTACAAAGGGACTCCATACAGAGAATAAAATCCTTCTTTCAGTAGCAGAATTAACCTGCATACCGAAATACCCCACACTAAAGCCATTGGCCATAAAATAAGAACCAATCTTATCTTCTCCCACAGGAACTGTTACTTCGTTATAATAATAGCTCACATTATTTGTGGTGGGAACGATATAGTTCAGATGGCATGAAGGCCCTCTGCGTGCCCAATAATAGTAAGAAGGATCATTACTGTAAACATTGGTTCCTGTAGAAGCTGTGCCACTGAAGGTCACATCCGTAAGATCTGCAAAATATCCGCCGGTTTTAGAAACACCCTGAAGATTTACTTTTACATAACCAGGTGTAGAAACAATAAAATCTCCCACCATATACTCTTTAGAAACAGAGCCTGTTAAAGTAACATTCTGGGAGGTATTGCCTACCGTTACTTTAACAATACTGGTACCTGATGGAACAGAAGCTTTTAATCCAATTTTTAATGTTCCTGTATTGCTTACTCTGAAATAAGTACTGATCACAGTATTTGAGTTTGTCCAGTTATCCAGCTTGGTGGAAGTGATCACCTCGCCGGCTCCCAAAGGCTTTACAGTTAAAAAAGAATTTCCAGCAACGGGAACATTAAAGGATAATATTTTCTTTAAAGGTGAAACATTTTGGATAGAAACAGTGTCCTCCATAGTGGCAGTTGTTTCTGCACATGATTGAAAAATAAGTAATGCGGCGATACCCCAAAAAGTATCAGTTAATAATTTTAGTTTCATAATTGTATTTGTATTTATTTCCACTAAATTAAATTTATTTATCAAATAAAAAAAATAATTCCCATTAATTTGATTAATTTTTTTTGACCGACTACGTTTTTCGCCCTGTTTTCCAATATTTCTGAACGGATTAAATGAGGAAAAGAAATTAAGTTTGGTACTAATTGATTAATACTACTACCTGAAATTTTAATCATTTTGTGAACTTCCCGGACATTTTTGCTTTGAATGTACCTATTGATTTCTGCCGGAAACAGTTTGAGAATACAGTTGAACTCTATATAAATAGATATAACCAATCTTCCGAACGCCAGAAATAGATTTTATCTTTTTAATGTTTAAATGTTAAAGTGTTGATAATTAATTATATAATATTATGATGTATATATGAAGTATCTCTTTCTTTGTTTATTAATATAAATTTTGCAAAAATTGTTATAAAATTATATAGTAAGTTTTGTTTTATTGAATTTACAACAATAGTTGTATAAGCTTTAAGATGGCTAAGAAGTTTTCGTGTTCTGTTATAATTTTGTAAATCATATAAAAATATATAAGAAAAAGATATCGATGATAAATATATTTCGATACAGGTAGGATTAATATTATGTGATTCTTTTAATAATGAAGAAGGAAAAAATATTGGTGTAGTAACATACCTGAAAAGTATATAATAGAACGTGAAACAGTATTCAATCTTCCAGCTTCAAAACAAGGATTTATTATAATAGTGCTGAAAAATTTATAAAACAGTAAATAATCAACTTCATTACAGAAATGGGCATAAATCATCATCCGACATTAATAGTTTTAGCAGCCGGAATGGGCAGCAGATACGGAGGTCTTAAACAGATAGATACATTTACTCCTCAGGGAGATACTATTATAGATTTTTCTTTATATGATGCCTTGCAGGCTGGTTTTAAGAAATTTGTTTTCATTATTCGTAAAAGTTTTGAAAATGAATTCAAGACAATCATCGAAAAAAAAATAAAAGGAAAAGCCGAAATAGAGTATGTATATCAGGAGATCGACAGCATTCCAATAGAATATCTAAATGCAGAACGCACCAAACCCTGGGGTACGGGGCATGCATTATTACTTACTAAAGATGTGGTACACGAAAACTTCGCCATTATTAATGCTGATGATTTTTATGGGAGAGATGCCTTTAAAGTTATGTATGATTTTCTAAAAAAAACAGACATCACCTCCTACAACTTTAGTATGATAGGCTATTTATTGAAAAATACGGTTTCAGATCATGGCTATGTTTCCCGGGGAGTGTGTGAAGTAGATTGTAACGGAAACCTATTAAATGTTACAGAAATAACACATATAGAGAAAAATGAATATGGATTAAGGTACAAAAAAGAAGATGAGACCTTTGCAGCAATTGAAGAGGATGTTACAGTATCTATGAATTTTTGGGGATTCACACCAAAGTGCTTTGAATTTGGTAATGACTCTTTTAAGAATTTTTTAGAAAAAAATAAGGGGAATTTAAAAGCAGAATACTATTTACCAACTTTGGTTGCCGACAGTTTAGCATCTGGAAAAGCTAACGTAAAATTACTTACATCCAATGACCAGTGGTTTGGAGTTACATACCCTGAAGATAAAGAAATTGTACAAAAAGCTATTTCAGAATTAAGAATGAAGAAACTTTATCCTGACGATTTATGGGAATAATCCCATTCCCTCAAAATAGTACTTATTAAAATTTCCTATAGCCTCACCAATCAGAGCCAAAGACGATGAAAGAAAAAGAGATCCAATCAATTTTTGATCAGTTTGAGCATAAGTTTAATTTTCAATCATATATCAAATTAACATCAGGGCACATAAATGATACATTTCTCATCCATACTGATGCCAGTGAACATTACGTTTTACAGTGTATCAATCATAAGGTATTTAAAAATGTTCCTGATCTTATAAGTAATAAGGTAACTGTTAGTAATCACCTGTTAAAAAAGTTAAATTATTTATCTCCAAAAGAAATTGGAAAAAAAGTACTTTGTTTTATTAAAGCAAAAAGCAGCGAAAATTTTTATTATACAGATGGAATTAATTATTGGAATCTGATGCCCTATATTGAAGAGGGGAAAACACATGAAGTAGTAACTAATAGTGGAATTGCGTACGAAGGAGGTAAATTAATAGGAGAATTTTTAAATCTAACATCAGATTTAGATCATTCTAAGCTCATAAAGGTAATTCCAAAATTTCATAATATGTCTTTCCGTTTGCAGCAATACAAACTAGCGATTCAAAGTGCCAGAGTTGACCGTCTTAAAAAAGCAGAACTTTATATCAATTGGGTTTCAAAACTAAGAGATGAAATGCAGATTCTTCAGAATCTCAAAGAAACAGGAAGAATACCCATAAGGGTTACCCATAATGACACTAAAATATCAAACATGCTTTTTGATGAAAAAGATAAGGGAATGTGTGTATTAGATACAGATACTGTAATGCCCGGTATTGTACATTATGATTTCGGAGATGCTATTCGTACCATTTGCAATACAGCTACAGAAGACGAAACCGATTTATCAAAAGTTGAGTTTAATTTAGAATTTTATAAAAATTATACTAAAGGTTTTTTGGAAAAAACAGGCGAAGCTTTAACGCCAATCGAAATAAAATATTTACCCTTAGCAGCAAAAACTATGATATTTATTATGGGATTAAGATTCCTTACGGATTATCTCAATAATGATGTTTATTTCAAAACCCAATATTCCGAACACAATCTGGATCGTACCAAAAATCAGTATAAACTTATGCAAAGTTTAGAGCAACAATATAACGAAATGACTATTAACCAATGAAAAAATATCTCATTACAGGTGGCGCAGGATTCATAGGAAGCCATATTGCTGAGGAATTATCAAAAAAAGGGAATCATGTTACCGTATTGGATAATTTAAGAACAGGATTCAAAAAAAATCTGGAAGGCTTAGATGTAGAATTTATCAATGGAGATATAAGGGATAAAAACCTTCTATTTAAATATGCGGAAGGAACTGCTGCTGTTTTTCACCTTGCAGCATTAGTAAGTGTACCAGAGTCTTTAATCCATATTTCGGAGTGTATAGATATTAATACACAGGGAACCATCAATGTTTTAGAGGCTGCTAAAAGCAATTATGGCTGTAAGGTTATTTTATCAAGCTCTGCAGCAAACTATGGCGATGATCCTGCTCTTCCTAAAACAGAAAACATGATTCCCAAACCTATGACGCCTTATGCCATCAGCAAACTGGATGGAGAATATTACCTGGACATGTATCAAAAACAATGGCAAATCCCTACGGTATCATTAAGATATTTTAATGTTTTTGGGTCAAGACAAAATCCTGACTCTGCCTATGCGGCTGCCGTTCCCATTTTTATCAACAAAGCATTGAAAAATGAACCGATTACTATTTATGGAGATGGAAACCAAACCCGGGACTTCATTTATGTGAAAGATATTGCTAGGGCCAATATTTTTGCTTCAGAAAAAGGAGATTCTGTTTATAATGTTGCTTTAGGACACAGTACTTCTATTATTGAGCTTGCTAAAAAGATTATTGAAATTACCAATTCAAAATCACCAATTATCTTTTTAAAAGAGCGGGCAGGAGATATTAAGCATTCAACGGCAGATCCTTCCAGATTTCAGCAATTAGGATTTAAACCTCTTTATTCATTAGACAAGGCATTATCAGAAACAATAGAATACTATGATAAGTTGAAAGGTAAGAATTAGAAATACAAGTTCTATATATAATTTAATTTTATCACTTTCCAAAACCAAATTACTATGTTAAAAAGCACAATAGATTCCTCTACAGGATTTGAAAAAAGATTTGAAAAGATAGAAACGGTTATTTTCACGGATTCGCTTTCAGCTTCAAAATCTGTAGCAAAAGAGATTGCAGACCTTATCCGTGTAAAGCAGTCTCAAAAACAACCCTGCATTTTAGGTTTGGCTACCGGCTCCTCACCCAAGAGCTTATACGCTGAATTGGTACGCATGCACAGAGAAGAAGGATTGAGTTTCAAAAATGTAATTACTTTCAACCTTGACGAATACTATCCTATGGAACCGGATTCCGTACACAGTTATGTTCGTTTTATGAAAGAATTATTGTTTGATAAAGTAGATATTCTTCCTGAAAACTATTACATTCCTGATGGAACATTATCTAAAGAGGAAATAGCAGATTATTGTACAGAGTACGAACTTAAAATAGAAGCCTTAGGCGGGATAGATTTGCAGATTCTGGGTATTGGCGGTAACGGTCATATCGGGTTTAATGAATCAGGCTCCCTGCAAAATTCCAAAACCCGTCTGGTAGCTTTAGATCATATCACAAGAGTAGCAGCAAGCAATGAGTTTTTGGGACTGTCAAATACCCCCAGAACAGCTATTACATTGGGAGTGAAGAAAATAATGGAGGCGAAAAGAGTAATACTATTAGCTTGGGGAGAATCTAAATCAAATATCATCAAAGAGTCTGTAGAAGGTTCTGTTACCAACATGGTACCGGCTTCCTATTTACAGGAACACAAAAACGCAACTTTTGTATTGGATCAGGCAGCCGCTCATAAACTTACCCGAATTAATACGCCATGGCTGGTAGAAAAAATAGAATGGACTGATGCATTAACCCGAAAAGCAGTTTTGGGATTGGCCCAAAAAATAAAGAAACCTATATTAAAGCTTACTGATTCTGATTATATAGAAAACGGAATGAGCGATTTGTTAGCAGACAAAGGTCCGGCCTACAATATCAATATCGAGATTTTCAATAAATTACAACACACCATAACGGGTTGGCCGGGAGGTAAGCCGGGAGCAGATGACAGTAACAGGCCGGAAAGGAAAACTCCTGCCAAAAAAAGAGTGCTTATATTCAGTCCGCATCCGGATGACGATATTATCAGTATGGGCGGAACTTTCATACGACTGCACCAACAGGGGCATGAAGTTCATGTAGCTTATCAAACTTCCGGTAACATAGCCGTAGCAGATTCTGAAGCATTGCGGTTTGCCAATTTTGTGTGTGATTACAATGAAATGTTTGGCATAGAAAACAATGCAGCGCAAAAGATTTTTGACAAAGCCATCAAATTTTTGCAAAATAAGAAGAATAGTGATATTGATATTCCTGAAGTAAGACATATAAAAGGCTTAATAAGAAAAGGAGAAGCAAGATCTACTTGTTATTACGTGGGAATACCAGACACCCAGATTCATTTTTTGGAAATGCCCTTCTATGAAACAGGCAGAATAGAAAAAAAGCCATTGAGTAAAGAGGATATAGAAATTGTAACAGATATTATAGACAGCGTAAAACCACATCAGATATATGCGGCTGGTGATTTAGCAGATCCTCATGGAACACATAAAGTGTGTCTGGATGCTGTTTTTGAATCTGTTAAAAATTTAAAATCGAAGGAATACATGAAAGATTGTTGGTTATGGCTATACAGAGGAGCATGGAAAGAATGGTCTATAGAAGAAATAGAAATGGCAGTACCATTAAGCCCGGATCAAATTTTGGAAAAACGCTATGGGATTTTCAAACATCAATCCCAAAAAGATGGAGTAGTATTTCAAGGGACAGATATGAGAGAATTCTGGCAGAGAGCGGAAGAAAGAAACAGAGAGACGGCGGAGACCTATCATAAAATGGGACTTGCTACTTATGCTGCCATGGAAGCTTTTGTAAGATGGAAGTTCTAAAAAAAATTGACCTTACCTATTGCAGCGATCTTGTGCTTTTCTTTATGATTATTTTGTTATAGTTTACAAAATCTATACATTTTATTTAAAATATATTTTACTTCCTTACTGATAAAACTTTACCGATAAAGGGGTAATCTTGGGCGGATTTTTTCCGCCCATTATTTAAATCCTTATGGGTGATTATGGTGGATTACTATGATTAAAATGGCAGGAAATCAAGTTGATTTCGCTTATTTATTGCACTTATGCTCAATTCGGTGCGAGTATATGCTGCAATAATACTTTAAAGCGTTATTGCTATTATATTTTTGATTTCAGATCTGATACGGGTTTCCTAAAATACTTTAAGAATTAATTCTAAAAATTACTTGGTAAAGATGTAATAAGGCATATTGGAATAATTTTCAAACTGGTAGTAAAAGTGCAAAAACTGGTGGTTACCAGTACGGGGGCGTGAAGTAAAGATATACATTTGGGTAACAAATAGTTAATATTGTTGTAATAGTTGGTTCCCACTCAGCAACTACCCTAGATAGAATTATATTCCAATAAAAACTTAAAAAAAACATGAAGAAAAAAAAGATTATTTTGAGTGCAGTTCTACTGTCCTCTATAACATTGGTACATGCACAGGAAACTAAAAACAAACCTTCGGACACCGTAAAGAAAGTAAAAAATGTGGAAGAAATTGTTTTAGTAGGATACGGAAAACAGAAAAAAGGAACTGTTTCCGGATCTATAGCTTCTGTTGACAAAAGGATACTACAGGATCGCCCAACAACAAGTTTGACCGCCAGTATACAAGGTGCTTTACCCGGAGTTACAATCAAATCTAAATTAGGAGATGTAGGTTCTGTACCTGATTTAAATGTAAGGGGAAGAAGTGTTGCCGGTAATTCACCACTTTATATTATAGATGGTATTCTCTCAAGTGCTGCAGACTTTTCGAGGTTAAGTCCTGCTGATATTGAAAATATAAGTATTTTAAAAGATGCTTCAGCAGCTATTTATGGTACAAGAGCCGGATATGGGGTCATTCTTGTAGAGACCAAAAAAGGAGGCGGAGGTAAGATGAGCATAAGTTATAATATGTACAATGCCTATCAGACCCCCACTTATTTGCCTAAGTATGTAGATGCCGTTGGATACATGAAACTAAAAAATGAAGCCTATTTCAATGCTGATCATAATGTTGGTCTTTTTTCTCAGTACAAGCAGGAGCAAATAGATCTTACAGCTGCAGGTACAGATCCTGACAGATATCCTAATACAGACTGGTATAAGGAAGCTTACAGAAAAATGGCCAATGTGCTTAATAATGAGATTAATGTATCAGGTGGCGATAAAATTCGTTACTTCGCAAGTTTAGGGTATTTGAAACAGGAGTCTCTGTCCCCTACAAAAGGAATGGATAGATATTCTTTCAGAACGAACACCTCCTCTAAATTAAGTGATAAACTTACAGTAAATTCTAATATATCGTTTATCAAACAAATGATCAATGATCAGGGAGGAGGTATTAATACTACAGAGTTGGCAAGAATATCTCCTACGATGGCATTAAGACAATCCAATGGATGGTGGGGATCTGTAAATGCAGGCAAAGTAGATAATACATTTGCAAAAACCAATCCCGTAAGAAATAATATTGAGGGTGGAGACTTTAAGTCAAATGATCAAAAATTTATGGGAGCATTATCTGCAAGCTATACTCCTATAGCAGGATTAAATATAGATGCTCAGATCAGTTATTCAAACTGGAATTACCGTTCGGGAAATTTTGTAAATACACTAAATCCAGTATATAATTTTTTAACCAAAACTCCTATAACTGCAACTGCAAGAGCGATTAACAACTATTCTGAGTCCTGGAATTCTGATGAATTACTCAATACCCAGGTTCTGGTGAGCTATGAAAAAAAAATAACCTCACATTATTTTAAAATCTTAGGAGGAGCTTCTTATGAAGACTATACAAAAAGAATAATAGAGGGTAAAAAATCCAATATACCAAAAGATGGATTACATGCTTTAAGTGCTCTTAGTACTCTTGATGGAACCTTGGATGAATTGAAATCTAATACTCAGCAATATGCTGTCCAGTCAGCTTTCGCCCGTATCAATTATAATTATAAGGAAAAATATTTTTTAGAAGGTATTATAAGAGCAGACGCATCTTCGCGTTTTGCTAAAGAAAACAGATGGGGCTATTTTCCTTCGGTTCTGGCTTCCTGGAGACTGGATAAAGAGAATTTTATTAAAAACCTGAATTTTATCAATACCTTAAAATTGAGAGGTTCTTATGGCAGTGCTGGCGCTATCAATACCATTGGTTATTATGACAACCAAACCTATATGGATAATGATTCTTCAGTTCTGGGGAATGTTATAGTAGGGGCAGTGGTACCAGGCAAACTTGGCTTTTCAGATATAGGCTGGGAAAAAATTGTTACCAAAAATATAGGTCTGGATGGATCTTTATTTAATAATGTCTTCACTTTCTCAGTAGATTTTTATAACCGTCTTACCAAAGGTGCATTAATGAATAATCAATTAGCATATGAAACAGGTGTACTCATAGACAGTAATCCAGACAAAAATCAAACTCCTCCAATTAATGCCGGTAATGTAGAAAATAAAGGGATAGAAGTTACTTTGGGCTACAATAAAAATTTTGAAAATGGAGATTTTTACATCAATGCTAATTTTGCTAAAAACCAGAATACTATTCTTTCACTTGTCAATAGTAAGCCTTTGTATAATGATTATTGGATCACGCAGGTAGGAGGTTCAATTGGAGATTTCTATGGATACAAAACTGCCGGTCTCTTAACCCAGGAAGATATTAATAATAATTATCCTAAATTATACAGTTCATCCCAGCCAGGTGATATAAAGTATGTGGATATTAATGGCGACGGAGTTGTTGATGAAAATGACAGAACGGTTATAGGAAATGATGTTCCAGCTTTTACCTACGGTCTGAGCATCGGAGGCAGATATAAAAATTTTGATCTCAGCGTAGTGGGGCAAGGGGTAACGAATGTTCAGGTATATCTGGATAAAGAATCCTCTCAGGCATTTTTCAATGGTGCAGGGGCAAAGCAATATGTTTTAGATAACAGATGGACTCCTGAAAATCCAAATCCTGATGCTTTGTACCATAGGGTATTGCCGGCTGGGGGAGGAACTCAGAATATAGGTGTTACCTCTGATTTCTGGCTTTTTGATGCAAGTTATTTTAGAATTAAGTCTGTTACTTTAGGATATTCCCTTCCTCAGGACGTGATCAGCCGCATAGGACTGAAAAAATTCAGAATATACGCAAACCTGGAAAATTACTTTACGCTGAGAGGTGACAAAAGAATAAAAGATTTTGATCCTGAAATGGCAAGTGCACGTTCCTCATATCCTAATTTGAAAACCGTATCCTTTGGTATAAATGCAACTTTTTAACTTAAATAAGACATCAAATGAAAAAAATAAAAATCATAGTACTGTCAGTTACTCTATCTATAGTTACCGGTTCCTGTAATTTAGACAGGTTTCCGGAAGACAAAATATCCGAAGATACATTTTGGAAAACTGAAAAAGATGCTACCATGGCGCTGAATGGTATTTATAAATACTTGTCCGGGGCAGCTTACCTAAGTTTATACAATGATTGTTACACAGATAATTCATATGCTCAATATCCCTGGGAGACAATGGCAGTAGATGCTTCTGCAGGAAATATACTTCCTTCTACAGATTTCGGATATGACTTTACAACAATCAGAATGGTAAATACCTTTTTAGAGAATATCGATAAGATCCCAATGGATAAGAATCTTGCTAAAAGATATAGTGCAGAAGCAAGGTTTATAAGAGCTTTTAATTATTTTGATTTATCTCAGCGTTTTGGTGCTCTTCCGTTGGTACAAAAATCAGGTAAATTAGATGAAACATCTCTTACACCGGTTTCTGAAGCTGCAATTGATGATTTTGTAACCGGTGAATTAAATGCTATTGAAAATGATTTACCCGTTATCTATACTTCCGGTCAGGATAAAGGCAGAATAACAAAAGGAGCTGTATTGGCATTTAAGGCAAGAGTATATCTATACATAGGAAAATATAAAGAAGCTTATGAAGCGGCTCAACTGGTAATGAATTCCGGAACTTACGGGCTTTTCAATACAGCTTCTGTAGACACAAGTACAGACTATGATAGTTTCGTTACGTTTACGTCTAACACAGATAGAGATAATTTTTATAAAGGTTTAAGTAATTATCAGGCATTATTCTGGGCTAAAAATGAAGGCAGCATAGAATCCATTTTAGAAGCTCAGTATGTACCGGACTCAAAAGGAACATACAGCAACTATATGACCCTTCTTCTATTACCCAATGAAGAGAGTGGTTGGAGCTCTATCACTCCAACAATCGATCTGGTGAATGCCTATTGGAAAAAAGATGGTACAGCATTTACCCCTCCTTCTGATGCTGTAAGAGCGTCAAACTATAATGATGGAAATCCAAATGGTGCCTATCTGGATGAGTTCAAAAACAGAGACACCCGTTTATATGCAAGTATTATGCACCCAAATGGCTCCTGGTCTTATCTGAAAGGCTTTGGAACAAGCAAACTGTTCACATGGAGCAAAGGAGGAAACAATACATCGAAAATTGGTTATAACTACAAAAAAATGGCAGATTATGGCTCATTAGATGAAAATTTAAATGGGAGTAATAATTTTATGTTGATTCGCTATGCAGAAGTGCTGCTTACTTATGCGGAAGCCAAAAATGAATTGTATGGACCAGATGCCTCCATTTACGATGCATTAGACAAAATCAGAAACAGAGTAGGTATGACCACAATCAGCAGAACACAAACAAAGGAAACGTTGAGGGATATTATTAGAAATGAGAGAAGAATAGAGCTCGCCAATGAAGGACATAGATTCTATGATATCAGAAGATGGAAAACTGCTCCCAATGTAATGAAAACAATCTACGATATCACAAATACACAGGTTGCAACAAGAGTTTGGAATGATAAGTTTTACAGATTCCCTTATCCTCAGACTGCGGTGGATTTAAATCCAAAGCTAAAAGAAGCTCAGGCAGCAAAAGGATATTAATATGGATTACAAAGCTCAGCAGTCCTCAACTGTCAATTAAATTAAATAAACACTTTATGAAAAACAAATTATTCTTGTTGATATTATTGATATCTACAATCTGCAATGGCCAGGATTTTTCATCAAAGAAAATCGTACGGTCAGAAGATGATGATGAAGACATGGAGTATGAAATTAAACATAAGTCGATGTCCTGGTTTTCAGAAATGAAAGATTATGCAGACTATTTTAAAATCAAATCCAATTTTGATAAGTATTTCGGAAACCACAGATGGGAAAAAAGTAAACCCCGGAGTCTTGGTGAAGACTGGCTCAGAACCAAGCTGTTTTATCTGGATGAAAAAGGAAAAGTAGTTCCGGAACCTTTGTTAACAAACCATTCAAAAATCAGGAATACATTATTAACGAATACGCAGACCCAGGTGGGAAGCTGGTCTATGATTGGTCCTTTCAACAGTGCCAGTACATCTTACTCAGGTAGGGGAAACCATGGCGGATATGTGTATTTAAATAAAATAGATCCTGCCAATCCTCTGAAGATATTTGTATCTTTTGTTACCGGTGGTTTATGGCGTACCATTGATGGGGGATCAACCTGGAGTCTGGTAGATAACGGTTTCCCCGATTCTAAATATAATGATATAGATATGTGTATCGCTAACCCGCAAATTGTTTATGCATTAAGTGATAGCCAGCTTATTAAATCTACCGATGGAGGGCTTAATTGGCTTACAACCACTATGACAGCGGCAAATTATTCTGGTAAAGCATATGATATTGCTGTTTCACCTGTTAATCCTGATATTGTAGTTGTTCGGTGGGGGACATCGCTTTATCGCACAACCAATGGAGGAAGCTCTTGGAATGAAGTGTATACCGGACTCCCTAACTATGCAATATGGGAAGATGCCTCCATACACAGCGAATGTTTGGAATGGGATCCCAATGATAGCAATTCTGTTTATTTTGCCAGTACTTCCAATAATAATGTTTTCAAAGTTTATAAATCTGCGGATCAGGGAGCAAGCTTTTCCCAGTTGAATTCTACTACACTGGATGCTTCTGCAAATGGTCAGATCATCGGGTGGACGAAAGTTTTTTTACCTGATAATAATGCCGCTTCGTTCTATGTAGCGGTAGGTACAGGTTCCAGTGCTTATGGTCATAACGCCGTTCAATTATACAAGTTCAATAAATTAACAGGAAATATTGAGCTTACCAGAATCAATATGGTTTCAGGTATTGGAGATGTATATAATCATGATCCGGTATTACACCACGGGGATATCCAGATGGATCGTCATGATGAAAATAAAATTGCTTATGGAGGTTATGGAAACCAAAAAATACATATTTCTACCAACAATGGCGCTTCATTTTCAGTAGCGTCGGGAACTACGCATTCCGATATCAGAAGTATTGATTTTATCAACGGAAAGTTAATTGTAGGAAGTGATGGGGAAATGACCGATTCTAATGACCTGGGAAATACTTTGACCACCAAAACCAATAGTATCAGTAATCATGAATTATGGGGATTTGGCAGTGCATTTAAAAGCAATTTAGTCGCATCAGGAAATAACCATGGTCCTGCTATGATAAAAGAAGGTGGAAATGGGTTTACATGGTACAATGGTCCCGGTGCAGATCAGGGAAATACAGATGTAAATCCTTTGGATGACCGTTATATTTACAGCCAGGGATATAGCAACTACCGTTATTTCAGAACCGGTTTACATACTTTAGTAGAGGAACCTAATTTTTTGGATTTGGGAGGAATCTATGATTATTTCAATTCTATAGAATTTCATCCTAATAAATATTACAGTATTATTACCCATCATGCAGGTCAGTATCCGGATGGAAATCCCAATCTCGCCACATGGAAAAATTCTCTTATCAAAACTGAAGATAACGGAAACAGTATCTCAATTATTAAGACTTTTAGTAAACAGGTCTTCAGAGAAAAAATTTCTGCCAGAAATCCAAATGTAATGTGCGTTGTGGAAGGCATTACCAGTAATAAGCTTTGGAAAACCACAGATCAGGGAGCTACCTGGACTGATATCACCCCCAATACAACCGTTACTTTAGGTCCAAAGAACATATCAGATATTGCTATCGGAGATGATAACCCTAATGAAATTTGGGTTACCTATAGTGGAGTCCAGTCAGACTGTAAGGTTTTAAAATCTAATGATGGAGGAGTAACCTGGACTAATCTTAGCTCTTCCCTGCTCACTACTTCACCAGTTACGAAAATTATTTTTCAGAGAGGTTCTAATGGCGGAGTATATGTAGGTAATAAAGCAGGAGTCTTTTATAGAAATAACAATATGAATAACTGGGCTATGCTGGGCAATGGCTTGCCAATGTGTGATATACGCTTTATGTTTATTAATTACAATGAAAATAAGTTAAAAATAGGGACTTCCCGGGGTGCCTTTGAACATACTTTGTATGAGATAAGCCCGCCCAGTGCTCTGATATCAGCTGATAAAAATAAAATATATTGTCCGGTAACAGAAAATATACAGTTTAAAGATTATTCAGTAGTTCGTAATGCCGGTGCAACATGGCAATGGAGTTTCCCTGGTGCTACTCCTTCAACGTCATCATTGGAAAATCCGGTAGTATCTTACAAAAATGCTCCGAATGGATTGTATTCTGTAACATTGACCGTAACAGACCAGTATGGTACCAGTACACAAACATTAAATAATTTTATTGAAGTAAATAATCAGTGTGTTCAAGTTTTTGATCCGGCTAAGGATTATAAAATTGTAAACCGTGCAAGCGGAAAAGTTCTTGATGTTTATTCAGGGTCTTTGGCCGATGGAGCAAAACTGATTCAATGGGACTATATTGCAGGTAATAACCAGAAATGGAAACTATCTCAAACGACAGGAGGTTATAAAATAATCAATAAGAACAGCAATAAACTGATTGACAACCCTTCCGGTTCCACTGCTGACGGTACAGCAATGATCCAATATGGTGATACCGGAGGTACAAACCAACAATGGCAGGTAGTGGATTTAGGCACGGGCTATTATAAAATCATAAATGTTTCAAGTGGCAAAGCACTAGATAACTCCGGATCCAGTACAACAAATGGTACAAATATAGTACAGTGGACTTATGGAGGAGGGAATAATCAGCAATGGCAAATTGTAGAAGTATTTGATCCGGCTAAAGATTATAAAATCATCAACCGTGCAAGTGGGAAAGTTCTTGATGTATATTCCGGATCTTTGGCTGACGGAGCGAAACTGATTCAATGGGATTATACAGGGAACAACAACCAGAAATGGAAATTGACTCAAACAGGAGGAAATTATAAAATAATCAATAAGAACAGCAGCAAACTGATTGATAACCCTTCCAGTTCTACTGCTGACGGCACAATAATGACCCAATATGGTGATAATGGAGGTGCAAACCAGCAATGGCAGTTAATAGATTTAGGTACGGGCTATTATAAAATCATAAATGTTTCAAGTGGCAAAGCATTAGATAACTCCGGATCCAGTACAACAAATGGTACAAATATCATACAATGGACTTATGGAGGAGGGAATAATCAGCAATGGAAAATAGTTGACGCGGCTTCTCCTTCAACCGGAAAGATAGCTGGTTCTACAACATCATCAGATTCAAGTAAGACTATTGAAAAGCTGACCATATATCCCAATCCTTTAAAAAGCAATACACCACTAAAGGTAGACGTGCCGGCAGGATGGAAAAATTCAACATTGTTTGTATTCGATAGTCTGGGTAAATTAATGGTAAATGCTACATTAAAGGAAGGCTTAAACGATATATTACTTAATGTATCCACTGGGGTTTACTATTTAAAAATTGTTAATCAAAATGATACTTTTAGTACAAAACTTCTTGTGAGATAAATAGGGTAGCTTTTTCAATAAAAGCGTGGAATAAATTATCTTTATTTTTTTAAAGACAGATACTCTTTTAGATAAAAAGTATTTTTGAAAGTCCCCGATCACAAAAGCTGATAGTAAGTTTTATCTGAAATATCGATCGTACTTTCTTAGAGTAGTATACAATGTAAATTAAAATAAAACCAAGGTACATGAATACCGTTTTAAATTCAAAAAATCAAAAAATTTTACTCCTGAGTTCTTTTCTTGTTTTCTTCACTGGAAGAACTCAGGCTCAAAAAATTGAAAATGTTTCTAAGAAAGGAGAAACTTCTGTAGAAGTCCTGTTTTCTGACAACAAAAAATTATTAATAGATTTTTATGGAGAAAATCTTTTTCGATTATTTTTAGATCCCAAAGGTGGAAAAATAAGAAATCCTGAAGCAACACCTCCCGCTCAGATTCTGGTAGATCAGCCCAGAAAAAAAATAAAAGAAATTTCTATCAGTAATTTATCACAGACTGTTTCTGTTTCTACCGCTAAAACTAAAATAGAAATTGAAAAAGCAACTTCTTTATTTAAAGTATTTGATCTGAATCTTCATAAAGAGGTATTTTCCTTTATGGCTCCCATAGAATTTAATTCTAAAGAAGTCGTGTTGACCTTATCTCAGAGAAAAGATGAATATTTCTATGGAGGTGGTGTACAGAATGGAAGATTTTCTCATAAAGGAAATACTGTTTTTATTGTGAATCAGAATAACTGGACCGATGGCGGTGTAGCATCTCCCAATCCTTATTATTGGTCTACAAACGGATATGGTTGTATGTGGCACACCTTCAAAAAAGGATATTATGATTTTGGTAAACAAAATAAAAATGTAGTGAAGCTGGCTCATGAGACCAATTATCTGGACGTTTTCTTTATGGTGGATGACAGCCCGAAATCTTTGTTGAACGATTTTTACCAGCTTACCGGAAACCCTGTACTTTTACCCAAGTTTGGTTTTTATGAAGGGCATCTTAATGCCTACAACAGAGATTATTGGAAAGAAGATGTAAAAGGAATACCATTTGAAGACGGAAAAAGATATAAAGAGAGCCAAAAAGACAATGGCGGAATTAAAGAATCGTTAAATGGCGAAAAAAACAATTATCAGTTTTCTGCAAGAGCAGTTATAGACCGGTATAAAAATGCAGATATGCCATTAGGATGGATTTTACCAAATGATGGGTATGGTGCAGGCTATGGACAAACTGAAACGTTGGAAGGCAACATTGCCAATTTAAAATCATTTGGTGATTATGCCAGAAAAAATGGAGTAGAAATAGGATTGTGGACACAATCAGATTTACATCCAAAAGAAGGAGTCGCTGCTCTTTTGCAGAGGGATATTATAAAAGAAGTTGAGGATGCAGGGGTAAGAGTACTAAAAACTGATGTAGCCTGGGTAGGCCCTGGTTACTCATTCGGGTTAAATGGTATTTCAGATGTCGCCCAAATAATGCCACGATATGGTAACGGAAGCCGGCCATTTATTATTTCACTGGACGGATGGGCAGGTTCACAACGATATGCTGGTATCTGGACAGGCGACCAAACCGGTGGAGAGTGGGAGTACATAAGATTTCATATTCCTACGTATATAGGTTCCGGCTTGTCCGGTCAGCCTAATATTACTTCGGATATGGATGGTATTTTTGGCGGGCAAAACCCGGTTATCAATATCAGAGATTTCCAATGGAAAACTTTCACACCCATGCAGCTTAATATGGATGGCTGGGGAACCAATGAAAAATATCCTCAGGCTTTAGGTGAATCAGCTGCTTCTATCAACAGAAATTATTTAAAATTAAAGTCGAGCTTACTTCCTTACACTTATAGTGTGGCTAAAGAAGCTGTAGATGGGCTGCCAATCATGAGAGCAATGTTTTTACAACAGCCAAATGATTATACCCTTGGGAAATTTACTCAATATCAGTATCTGTACGGTCCGTATTTTTTAGTGGCTCCCGTATATCAAGCTACAAAAATGGATAAAGAAGGAAACGATATAAGAAATAATATTTACCTGCCTAAAGGAAATTGGATTGATTACTTCACCGGACAAACTTATGTAGGAGGAATTATTTTAAATCATTTCGATGCACCCATTTGGAAGCTTCCTCTATTTGTAAAGCCGGGTGCCATTATTCCGATGGTAAATGCTAATAATAATGTTCATCAAATCAATAAAAAATTAAGAATTTATGAAGTGTATCCTTCAGAAAAATCCAGTTTTACAGAATATGATGACGATGGCATTACCGAAAATTATAAGAAAAATGAATCTGTGCACACTCTTATAGAAAGCAATGTAATAAAAAATACAGCAGTAATAAGTATTTCTCCTTCTCAAGGTAACTTTAAGGGTTTTGAAAAAGAAAAAATGACAGAATTCAGAGTTAACGTTACTCAAAAACCATCCGGTGTAAAACTTTTTGTTGGAGGTAAAAATGTAAATCTGAAAGCAGTAAATACGTTAGATGAATTCAATAAAGAAGCAAACGTATATTTTTACAACAGCAAGCCTGAATTCAATAATTTCTCTACAAAAGATTCTGAATTTTCAAAAGTTTCGATTATCCGAAATCCACAGCTTTGGGTAAAAACAGGAACTACCGATATAAGCAAAAACAAAGTAGAACTTGTTGTTGAAGGTTATCAATTTTCCAATTCCAACCAATTGAAAAATAACTCCGGAGTACTTGCAGAGGCTTTAAAACCAATTACTTCAGGAAAAGAAAATACCCCGTATTCTATATTAGCATCGTGGAATAAAATCCCTAATGCTGATTACTACGAAATACTATATAATGATATGGTATACAGTAATATAAAAGGTACTTCTTTCCTGTTTGATGAATTGACACCTGAAACGAAATATGATTTCAAATTAAGAGCGGTAAATAAAACCAATACTTCAGAGTGGGTTTCTTTTTCATCCCAAACCAATAAAAATCCTTATGAATTTGCAATTAAAGGTATAAAAGCCACAGCAACAATCCCAAGCCAGGAAGGAGAAGGAATAGAAAATCTTGTTGATCAGGAAGTAAATACAGGCTGGCATTCAGATTATGAAAAAAGCAAAGTCCCGTTTGATATTATTTTAGACTTAGGCGCTGTTAATACAATAAGCAAAATAGAATATATTCCTAGAATCAGTGGTTATAACGGAATATGGCTCAAGGGTAAAATTTCGTATAGTGATAATAAAAAAGAATGGAAAGAACTAGGCTCTTTTGCCTGGGACAGAAATAACAAACCCAAATCTTTAGATTTTGCGGCACACCCTGCCACAAGATTCATTAAAATTGAAGTCAGCAGTGCCTTCGGAAACTTTGCTTCTGGAAATGAGCTGTATGTCTTTAAAGTACCAGGTTCTGCAAGTTTACTTCCAGGAGATATCAATAACGATCAGAAAATTGATATGAATGACTTTACTTCGTATATTAATTATACAGGTTTGAGAAAGGGAGACTCTGATTTTGAAGGATATATCAGTAACGGAGATATTAACAAAAACGGTCTCATTGATGCATTTGACATCTCCAATGTCGCTACAAAAATAGATGGAGGAGTCAATGATGAAGAATTGAAACCACTGCAAGGAAGCATTTCAATTTCTGCTTCAAAACAGCAATATACTAAAAATGATATTGTTGAAGTGGTAGTAAAAGGTAGTAATCTGCAATCTGTAAATGCACTGAGCTTCGCTATGCCATATAATCAGCAGGAACTGGAATATATAGGAATGACACCATTAAATATCGGACAAATGGAAAATCTTACT
Source organism: Chryseobacterium sp. X308 (assembly GCF_020733145.1). NCBI lineage: Bacteria > Pseudomonadati > Bacteroidota > Flavobacteriia > Flavobacteriales > Weeksellaceae > Chryseobacterium > Chryseobacterium sp. X308. The sequence continues at coordinate 62,493 of NZ_JAJFZH010000011.1, read as the reverse complement.
TATGACAGGCTGCATACCAACAAAGAGAAAGTATTGTATCCTACACTGGTTAATATAGGACAGAAATATCCTTTAGAAGGTACAAGAGAATTATTCATTATAAAATTTAAAGCAAAGCGAAACGGATCATTTAATATAAAAGCTGTTAACGGATTGCTGGTTGATAAGACATTGAATTCCATTGATTTTTAATTACGAATTGCAAATCAAAAAAATAAAGGCTTGGATTTTATAATCTGAGCCTTTTTCAATATAGTATACATGGATTGAGATAATACTCTTTTTTTTGGCTTAAATTGTATTTCTATAAAATATTTATTCAATTATAAAGAATTCCTTACGATTAAATTAGAAGTATTTTCAATTCTTCCTTCTTTACTATTAAGAACCATTTCTGCCAGAATCTTTCCCATTTGCCAAAAATCCGTAGAAATCGTAGTAATCCCATTTTCTACAATACCTTTTAGGGGTGTTTCGTTGTAGGAGATAATACCAAAATCTTTTCTGATCTTTAGCTTTTGTTTTTTAGATTGCTTAATGACGTTTACTAAATGCTTGTCATCTAAAATGATGAAAACGTCTCCGTTCAGGATTTCTCCATCAGTGAAATTACAGATGATCTCATGCTTCATTTTATACTGCTCACAAAAACTGGTAAATCCTTCTACCATACCTACAGGCTCTTTTTTTCCCGGAAAAATAAGAATTAATCTTTGATAGGCCTCAAGCATAATTTTCGCTTTTAATAACCCATTGTACATGTCCTTTGCGAAATTCTGATATACTGATGAATATTCCCTTAAAGATATATTGGTTTGGTCCAATATGTAAACATCCTTCTTGGGAAGCATTTTAATAATGGGAGCTGTATCATTCATATTCCCGGGCATAATGATATATTTTGTATAGTTTCCATTATTTTCTTCTATTAATTTCTTGAAGACATCAATATTGAAATAGTGGAAAAATACATGTACATTAGCTCTTTGCTGTATCTCTTCCAAAAAGGAATAATAAAGGTTTTCCTTGAAAGCATTCAGCTCATCAAACAGTAAAAAAATGCGCTCTTCAAAATTCCAATCAGTACTTTTTATATAGTATCCTTTGCCCAAAATGGCAATTACTATTCCTTTTTTTTTCAGTATTTCGTAGGCATACAGGACAGTGTCTCTGGAAACGCCAAATTCAATGCACACTTTATTGATGGAAGGTAACTTATCATTTTTTTTTAGCAGCTGCAGGGCAAGAGCTTGTTCAATGGAATTTATAATCTGTTGGTATTTAGGAATAACTGAATCGGGGATTATTTTAATAAGCTTCATAATATAGCCAATTTTTAAAACTAGTAGTAAATATACAAAAACTGGTAGGAACAAGTATGGAAGTGTTTTCTGAATTTATATATTTGATAATGTAAGGTTTCCTTTTGTGTAATTTCAGTGCAAAATATTTGATTTTATTCTAAATGATCTATTAGGAGTACTAAACTATTGAATACTTTATAGTGCGTAAAAGTGTCGGAAAGTATAGAAATCTATGATAAACTTACTATAAAAATTTTTAAGCGTGGGAAAACTATCAACACTTGATTTTGCTACATTTCTAATTTATTTTGTTGTTGTAACAGTATACGGCCTATGGATATACAAGCGAAAAAAATCAAAAACTACAGGAAGTAAAGATTATTTTCTTGCAGAAGGCTCATTGACATGGTGGGCAATTGGAGCGAGTTTGATTGCATCAAATATTTCAGCAGAACAATTTATTGGGATGAGTGGAGAAGGCTTCTTCACAGGAGTAGCGGTTGCTGCTTACGAATGGCTCGCTGCAATTGCACTTATAATTATTGCAATATGGTTTATTCCTATTTATCTCAAAAATAAGATTTATACAATGCCTCAGTTTTTGGAAACACGATACAATAAGACTGTTTCTCTTATTATGGCTGTTTTTTGGTTGTTTTTATATATAATTGTTAATCTTACTTCCATTCTTTATTTAGGAGCTGTAGCTATTGATTCATTGCTTGGTGGAGGCCATCTGCATATCATTATGATTGCACTTTTACTAATGGCTTTGTTTATCGGATTGGGTGGAATGAGGGTCATTGGTTATACGGACGTTATTCAGGTAACAGTTCTTATTATTGGTGGATTTGCTACAGTTTATTTGGCATTACAGGTTGTGGATCAAAGAATTAATGGTGCTGCTATTGGAAATGCGTTAGCTGGTTTAAATACCCTTTTGAAAGAAGCTCCGGAGCATTTCAATCTCATTCTGAATAAACCACATATTACCACAACTACTTTATCAATGCCAGAAAATTTAGCGGTACGGAAATATGTAGTTTTGCCAGGTTTAGCAATGTATTTTGCTGGACAATGGATTGTACAACTTAATTATTGGGGGTGTAATCAATACATTACTCAAAGAGCATTAGGAGCAGATTTAAAAACAGCAAGAACGGGAATTTTATTTGCAGGATTTTTAAAAATTTTTATGCCTGTAATTGTTGTACTTCCTGGAATTGCGGCTTACGTACTCTATATAAAAGGTCATTTGCCAAATTTTAATGGGGTAAAAGATAGTGCTTATTCTGCAATATTAGGGTTGCTGCCATCTGGACTTAAAGGTCTTGCCGTTGCTGCTTTAACAGCCGCAATAGTGGCATCACTTGCTGGAAAGGTAAATAGTATATCCACCATTTTTACTTTAGATATTTATAAAAAATATTTAAAAGCCAACTCATCTGAATCGCAAATGGTAAGAACAGGACGTTTGACAATTATAGTGGCGATGTTTATTGCTTTGGTATTTACGTGGACAGATATTTTGGGAATCGGTGGAGAAGGAGGTTTCACATTTATACAAAAATATACTGGTTTTATTAGTCCTGGTGTATTTGCTATGTTTATTTTAGGGATGTTTTGGAAAAGAACTACCGGAACGGCTGCTATAGTTGGAGTTATTCTTGGTTTTTTATTATCTATATTCTTTAACAGTTTTGCAGTTGAACTATTTGGAAAAGAGACATGGATGTATACAGCCTTTACTTATGAAAAGTTGGAAAATGGTGTTGTGAAAACCATCACAGAGATCCCTTTCCTTATCAATATGGGTTGGTCATTTTTCATTACTGTAGTTGTAATGGTTTTCTTAAGTGTTTTCGGGCCAAAAATAAATTCAAAAGCTTTTGTTACAGACAAAGGTATGTTTAATGTGGACAATAGAACATTATTCCTGATTGTCATTATTTTATTACTTCTAACTGCTATTTATGTTCGTTTTTGGTAACAAAAAATTTGCATTTGAGGAAAGTGAGAAATGGTGTTTTTTACAAAATCTATTCCATACACACTTTAATGTTGGAGATAACTTATCATTTTTAGCAGTTGGAGCAAGAGCTTGTTCAATGGGATTTATAATCAGTGGTATTAATAACTGAATCCAGAATTATTTTAACAAATTTCATGATATTTCAATTTTTTTTTTTAACTGGTGGTAAAGCGGCAAAAACCGGTGGTAACCAGTATGGTAGCAATAGGTAAATTTATAAATTTGTTTTAATAGATAATCAACTGTAACAGCTAATACAATATATAATATATACAATGAAGTTTATTAAAAATATAATTTCAGCCTTTTGTTTAGTAGGAGCAACTGTGATAAATGCCCAGCAAAAACCTGTTAAATATGAATCTTTTAAAATTGAAGATGGAGAATTTAAATTGAACGGACAGGCAATTAAATTGCATTCAGGTGAGATTCATTATGCCAGAATTCCTCAGGCTTATTGGAGGCATCGCTTAAAAATGGTTAAAGCTATGGGTTTAAATACGATAGCTACTTATGTTTTTTGGAATTATCACGAAATAGCTCCCGGGAAATGGGATTTTCAAACGGGAAACAGAAACCTGCCTGAATTTTTGAAAACAGCAAAAGAAGAAGGTTTAATGGTAATTCTTCGTCCTGGACCTTATGTATGTGCAGAATGGGAATTCGGGGGCTATCCCTGGTTTTTACAAAATGACAAGGATATGAAAATCAGAGAATATAATCCTCCTTTTTTAAATGCAACAAAAGCATATTTCACAGAGCTTTACAAGGTGGTAAAACCTTATCTGATTGTTAATGGAGGCCCTGTTGTTATGGTGCAGGGAGAAAATGAATTTGGGTCTTTTGTGAGTCAGCGGGAAGACATTAAGCTGGAAGATCATAAAAAATACAGTTCTTCAGTATTTGATCAGTTAAAAGAAGTTGGTTTCAAAGGAATGACGTTTTTTACTTCTGATGGAGACTGGTTATTTGAAGGAGGAGCTTTGCCCGGCGCTTTACCAACTGCAAATGGAGATGAAGACCCGGAAAATATTAAAAAAGAGGTGAAAAAATACCATAATGGGAAAGGTCCTTTTATGGTAGCAGAATACTATCCCGGCTGGTTAGACCATTGGGCAGAACCTTTCCCGCGTAAAGCTGCGGAAAGAGTAAAAAGTCATATTGGTAAATTTATCGATAATGATATTTCTTTTAATATTTATATGGTGCATGGAGGAACTAACTTCGGATTTACCTCCGGAGCTAATTATGATAAAGATCATGATATACAGCCTAGTATGACCAGCTATGATTATGATGCACCCATCACTGAAGCAGGTTGGGAAACCGAAAAGTATCTGAAATTGAGAGAATTGTTAAAAAATTCTTCCACACCTGCTGTTCCAGCAAGAATTCCGGTTATTAAGATTTCTGGTATTCAACTATCTCAGGCAATTGATTTAGAAGATTTAAAAAAGAATGTAAAACCAGTAATTAATGACAATCCTTTGACTTTTGAGCAGTTAAATCAAGGGCATGGCTATGTCTGGTACAGCAAAAACTTTAATCAGCCCATTAAAGGAACTTTAAAGCTTGATGGATTAAGAGATTATGCTATTGTATATGTGAATGGAGAAAAAGTAGGAGAACTTAATCGTTATTATAAAAAATATGAATGTAATGTTAATATCCCATTCAATGGAAAATTAGATATTATAGTAGAAAATATGGGACGAATTAATTACGGTTCTGAGATTAATAAGAATACGAAAGGAATCATTTCTCCTGTATTTATTAATGACAGAAAAATAACAGGAGATTGGGAAATGTACGGACTCCCTTTTGAAAAGGCTCCTGTAATTGACGCAAAGCAAAAGTCAGATGTAAAAGAGAGCCGGCCGTCCATTTACAAAGGAAATTTTGATGTATCGGAAGTGGGGGATACTTTTTTAGATATGAGACCTTTCGGAAAGGGGATTGTATTTGTTAATGGAATTAATCTGGGGAGATATTGGTCGGTAGGACCGCAGCAGACCTTATATTTACCAGGATGTTATTTAAAAAAAGGTAAGAATGAGATTGTTATTTTTGAACAGAAGAATGATAAAATTCAAAAAGAAGTAAACACATTATCCGAACCTATTGTAGACAAATTAAACACTGAAAACGGGTCAAACTGATATAAATAATAAACTCAGCATGAGTAATTCATTTAACAGCAAAAATCATCCTCACAGAAGATATAATCCTTTGTTGGACGAATGGGTTTTGGTATCACCTCAAAGAGCCCAGCGCCCGTGGCAGGGACAACAGGAAAAAAGCCTGACAATAGTTGAAAATCACTATGATCCGGAATGCTATTTATGCCCCGGAAATTCAAGAGTTAATGGAAGTCAAAACCCACATTATGAAGGAGTGTATGTATTTGATAATGATTTTGGAGCTTTATTAAATGCAGAAGTAAACACAGATGATACTGAGTATGAAATGGGTGAGTTATTTAAAATGAAACCTGAAAGAGGAATCAACCGGGTAATCTGCTTTTCACACGACCACTCATTGACTCTTCCTGAGATGTCTCTTGAAGCGATTACAAAAGTAGTGTCGATCTGGAAAAAAGAATATCAGAAACTTGGGAAGCTGGATTACATTAATCATGTTCAGATCTTTGAAAACAAAGGGGCAATTATGGGCTGTAGTAACCCTCATCCTCATGGACAAATTTGGGCACAGGCATCCATCCCTTCCCAAGTGAGAAGAACACAGCAAAATTTGAGAAACTATTATGATAAACATGGCACAACTCTTTTATCCGATTATCTCCAAAAGGAAATTGAAATTAAAGAAAGAATTGTTATTGAAAATAAAGCTTTTGTGGCTTTGGTTCCATTTTGGGCAACCTGGCCATATGAAACCATGATTATTAGTAAAAAAACTTTAAACAGTCTATTGGCTTTTTCTGACGAAGATCAAACTTTACTTGCTCAAATATTGAAAGATTTAACTACAAAATACGATAATATTTTCTCAATTTCTTTCCCTTATTCTGCCGGGATACATCAGTCTCCTACAGACCAGGATCCCCATGAAGAATGGCATTTTCATATGCATTTTTATCCCCCTTTGCTCCGCTCGGCCAGTGTGAAAAAATTTATGGTAGGATATGAAATGTTAGCAGAAGCCCAAAGAGATATTACCCCGGAACAAAGTGCAGAAATTCTAAAAAAATGTTCAACAATTCATTATAAGAATAAATAAAATAGCTCTTAATAAAAATAGACGGTTTTATAAACTAGATAGAAATAAATGGCAGGTAATAAATATATTGATTCTTTAATTAATGAAGGTAATATTCCTCAATTTAGAGAGTTGTACGGACAAAATTCGGAATTATTATATCAGCAAGCAATCCGGTATACCAAAACATTATCCCGTTTCAAAAACATTTTTGGAGAAAAAGAGGTTTCTGTTTTTAGTTCACCGGGACGAACCGAAATCGGAGGGAATCACACGGATCATAATCATGGTCGGGTACTAGCGAGTGCTGTAAATTTAGATAATATTGCCGTTGCTGCTAAAAATAATTCAAATATAATCAGGATTGAATCTTCAGGTTATCCATCATTTGAAGTAGACTTAAATCACCTTATTCCCAAGAAAAATGAGTTTTTAACCTCAGGTGCTCTTGTTCGTGGAATTAATGCCCGGTTAAAAGAATTGGGATATACAATAGGAGGATTCGATGTTGTAATTGATGGATGCGTTCCTAAAGGTTCCGGATTAAGTTCATCAGCGTCATTTGAGGTTTTAATTGGTGCAATTGTGAGCCATTTATTTAATGAAGGTAATATCGACCCCATATTAAATGCCCGTATAGGACAATATGCAGAGAATGTTTTTTTTGGAAAACCTTGTGGATTAATGGATCAGGTAGCTTGTTCGGTAGGAGGATTGGTAATGATTGATTTTGAAGATGTAACCAATCCTGTTGTTAAAAAAGTAGATTTCGATTTTGAATCTACTGGTTTTTCTTTAGTGATTACAGATACTCGAGGGGATCATACCAATTTGAATGATGAATATGCTGTTTTACCGAAAGAGATGAAAGAAGTTGCAGCCCATTTAGGATGCAGTGTGCTGAGAGAAACTACATTAAAAAAAGTAATGGATATTGCTCCTTTTATCCGTAATAAAGTAGGAGATCGGGCTATTTTAAGAGCCATTCATTTTGAATGTGAAAATGATCGGGTAGCAGATCAAGTAGCAGCACTGGAGAATAATGATTTTAAAGAATTTTTGCAATTGGTAATAGATTCCGGACATAGTTCATATATGTACAATCAAAACGTTTATGTATCAAACAATATACAAGAGCAAGCCGTTTCACTGGGATTGGTCTACAGTGAATTAGTACTGAAAGGTGCTGGAGCATGGCGTGTGCATGGGGGAGGATTTGCAGGAACGATACAAGCCTTTGTACCTGAAAATTTGCTTGATGAATATACCGTAACTTTAAATCATTTATTTGGAGCCGGTTCATGCCACCCTTTATTCATCAGACAAAAGGGGGCTGTTAAATTAAACTTTTAAAAACGGTTTCATTAATCAAAAATAGGAGCATATACAAACAAAAAAACCTCTGACTAATCAGAGGTTTTAAAGTGGTTTCTCCAGGAATCGAACCAGGGACACATGGATTTTCAATCCATTGCTCTACCAACTGAGCTAAGAAACCATTATATTTTTGTTTGACTTACTTCATTGTTTTAAAGTGATGCAAAAGTAGTAAGTTTTAGTATACAAAGCAAGTATTCATCGTACTTTTTTTGAATAAAGTTAAAAACCTACTGATTATCAGCCGGATTATTTTCCTGCTCTTTTCTGATCTGTTCACTCATCTCTTCCAATACCGGTTTAATCGTGTTTTCCGGAAGATCACTGATTCGGATATACATCAATCCATCGATCGCATCATTGAAGTTTGGATCTACGTTGAAAGCAATTACTTTTGCGTTTTGTTTGATGTATTTTTTGATCAGGACAGGAAGTCTCAGTTCAGGTTCAAGATCATCAATAATCTTGTCCAGCTTGTTGAGGTCAGACTCCATTTCTTCAAAGAAAATATTTTTATCCCTGTCGCGAAGCTTTACCTTATATTCATTTCTTGGAGTGATATATTGTGCTACTGCAGAATCAAAATAATTGGAACGCATGAACTCAATCATCAGCGATTTCGAGAACTCAGAGAACTTGTTCGAGATACTCACACCACCCATAAGGAATTTATGGTCCGGATTTCTCAGACATACATGCACTATTCCTCTCCATAAAAGGAAAAGAGGAAGGGGTTTCTGCTGATATTCCTGGCAGATGTATGCACGGCCCATTTCAATCACCTTTTTGAAAAAAGGATGGATATCCTGCTCAAACTCAAATAAAGAGCTTGTATAGAACCCTTTGATGCCGTATTTCTTCATTACCTCTCTACCCAATGCCATTCTGTAAGCTCCGGCCAGTTTTTTCTCACCGTTATCCCATAGAAAAAGATGGTGGTAATGTTTGTCATACTCATCAAGGTCAAATGGAAGATTACTTCCTTCACCTACCGCACGGAAGGTGAGCTCTCTCTGACGTCCGATTTCCCTCATAATAGAAGGGATTTCCTCATAAGTCGTAAAGTAAATCTCGTAATTTCCGTTACTAAAAAGCATTTTTTCAGTTCCTCTCAGTTTATCAACATCTTTGATAATGTCTTCCAGAGGTGTTTCATCAATGATATTCTGAACAATATTTTCCTCTTTGAGTAAAGGAAATTTGACAGATAAATTTTGAAGGTTAATGCTTTGAGCAAGGGATTTTCTTTTTTCATAGTAAGATTTCATCATATAAACCTTACGTTTCAGAAACTCTCCCAATTCCTCAATCGTTTCCATGTCGTCCATTGCCTTTACGGTAATAGGACGTCCGATTCTGATTCTGATAGGTTTTTCCCTGTCATTCATCATTTCTGCAGGAAGCATAAGAGTTTGTAAATTCGGGTGAAGCTTGGCTACCTGATAAAAAAGTCTGCTGTTCTTGGCATGGAAATACATAGGAACTACCGGCACTTTAGCCATTCTGATAAGCTTAAGTGCCGTCTTTTCCCAATCTTTATCTAAAATCTCTCCGTAAGGATTGTTTTTGTTGGAAACTTCTCCTGCCGGAAAAATACCTACACAGCCTCCGTTTTGTAAATGCTTGAGGGTTTCACGCATTCCAGAAGAGCTGCTGTAAGCTTCTTTTCTGTTTTCAAAAGGATTTACAGCGATTACATACGGCTCCATAGGTTTGATCTTTTCCAAAAGAAAATTCCCCATTACCTTGAAATCCGGACGAACCTCTGATAAGATCTTGCACATCAGAATACCGTCAATAGCACCCAGCGGGTGATTGGAAACCAGAATAAACGGTCCCGTTTTCGGAATCTTTGCCAGATCCTCTTCAAAAGCTACATAGCTTAGGTTTCTTTCTCTCACAAATGAGTCGAAAAAGTCTTTGCCTTCCTTGTCTTTTAATTTATCGTATAATTTATTTACTTCGTTTATTTTAGCAATGCTCATCACAGCAGATGCTACCGGGTTCTTGAGAAACCCAATTTTATTTAAGCCGGAAGCTTTGATCAGATCGTTTTTCGAAATTAAACTCATGTGTGTTTAGTCGCAATTAATATTATTGTGTTACCATTTGAAGAGTATTCTTGGAGATTTGTTCCAATAATACATTTTTTTCATGGTAAAATTTATCAATGTGATCCTTCTTCGCATTTCTTACTGTGAATAAAGATACATTTTTAATTGCTTCGGTTTTAAAAATTTTTTGAAGCTCTTCATTGAGCTCATCAATATGATTAAATTTATCCTCAAGGCACAGTGCCAGAGAGATTGCAGAATTCTGCATCAGGGAAACTTTGATCTTATATTTGGATAAATATCCGAAAATCAGGCTCATATGGTCTTCTGCGATGAAAGAGAAGTCCCTTGTAGAGATTTTCAAAAGATCCTGGTTTTCTTTCAGAATATAAGATTCTTCCTGTTGGTTTTTTTCGGAAGCACCTACTTTTGTTCCTTCTTTGCTTGGATCCACGAAAGATTTTACATAAAAAGGAATATTTTTTTGCTGTAGCGGCTGTAATGTTTTCGGGTGAATAACACTGGCACCATAATAAGCCATTTCTATAGCTTCCTCATAAGAAATATTGGAAAGAAGGGTTACATCACTGAACTTTCTCGGATCCCCGGTCATTACTCCCGGAACATCTTTCCATATCGTCATTGCTTCAGCATTTAAGCAGTAAGCAAAAATAGCAGCGGAGTAGTCAGAACCCTCTCTTCCTAATGTTACCGTAAAATTGTTGTCGTCAGAACCGATGAACCCCTGAGTTACATAGCAGATTTCAGGATTAAGATGGGAAATAAATTCTTCCGTTCTTGTCCAGTCTACCGTACCTTCCCGGTATGAATTATCCGTTTTTATATAATCTCTGGCATCCAGCCACTGATTTGTAAATTGGATCTCATTCAGGTATTCACTCACGATTTTAGTAGAGATCATTTCTCCACAGCTTACCACCTGATCGTATACGAAGTTGTAGTTGGGAGATTTATTTCTTCGTAAAAAAGAATCAATATCATCAAAGAAAAGATTGATTTCAGCAAAAACCGCATGATTTTCAGGGAAAAGCCCTTCCGCAATCTCAATGTGCTTTCGTTTTATCTTTTCAATCTCAGTTTGATAATTATCTTTTTTGAAATAAAGTTCTACAACTTTTTCCAACTCATTTGTCGTTTTACCCATTGCTGAAATCACCAGCAAGCATTTGGTAAATCCCTGGCTTTTTAGAACCATGGACACGTTTTTTACACTGTCAGCATCTTTTACCGATGCTCCACCAAACTTGAAAATTTTCATTAAATTGTTAAAAATAAAATTGTTAGATAAAAAATTACATGAGTTTTTTACGGACGTCAAAATTATAAATTTACAACGAGATATGAAATAGCCTTATGCGGAGATAGAATTAAGATTTCCTTAAAATCAACAATTCATGAAATAATCTCAAATTTTTATGAGCATGAAACAGCAAATTCGGAGGCATAATTTTCAATAAAAGGTTTGTGTAATGTTATGTTTTGCTTGTATCTTTCTGAAATACAGTGATTAATCTCTTTTTTAATTAAATTTTCTCAATGCGATAAATTTTCCGAAATTTGGGCAAAACGTAAAAAGAAAAATATGTCAAATCAACCATTACAGACTTTAGGAGAATTTCTTATAGATAAACAGGACGATTTTCAGTATTCTACAGGGGAATTTTCTCGTCTTCTAAGTGCAATAAGATTGGCTTCGAAAGTGGTAAACAGAGAAGTAAATAAAGCCGGAATTGTAGATATAACAGGAGCTGCAGGAAACCAGAACATCCAAGGGGAAGAACAGCAGAAACTTGATGTAATCGCTAACGAAATTTTTATTACGGCTTTGTCTCAGAGAGAGGTTGTTTGTGGTATTGCTTCTGAAGAAAATGATGATTTTATTGATATCAAATGCGGTGAAAACGGACATTTAAGTAAATATGTTGTACTGATTGATCCTTTGGACGGATCTTCCAATATTGACGTAAATGTTTCTGTAGGAACTATTTTCTCCATCTACAGAAGAGTTACAGAACCGGGAACACCTGTACAGCTGGAAGACTTTTTACAGAAAGGAATCAATCAGATTGCTGCGGGATATGTTATTTACGGTTCATCTACAATGATTGTTTATACAACAGGTAACGGAGTAAACGGATTTACACTAGATCCGTCTTTAGGAACATATTATCTTTCACATCCTAATATGACTTTCCCAAAAACAGGTAAAATCTATTCTATCAACGAAGGAAATTATATAAAATTCCCTCAGGGAGTAAAGAATTACCTTAAATACTGCCAGATGGAAGAAGGTGACCGTCCTTACACTTCAAGATATATCGGTTCTTTAGTGGCGGATTTCCACAGAAATATGCTGAAAGGAGGAATTTATATTTATCCTTCTTATTCACAGGCTCCGAATGGTAAATTAAGACTTTTATACGAATGTAACCCGATGGCATTCCTTGCAGAGCAGGCCGGAGGAAAAGCAACTGACGGATTCAGAAGAATTTTGGAGATAGAACCTACTGAACTTCACCAGAGAATTCCTTTCTTCTGTGGAAGTATCGACATGGTGGAAAAAGCAGAAGAGTTTATGCGTATCGACAGCGTAAAATAAATGGAAGCAACTTACTTACAATATTTATTACAATTTAAACGCCCGAGTGGAACATCTCGCGGCGTTTTGCTTGATAAAGAGACCTTCATTCTGACAATTTCCGAAGGGGGAAGAAAAGGAGTAGGGGAATGTGCTGTTTTCAGAGGACTGAGTTTTGATGACAGACCTGATTATGAAGAAAAACTGAAGTGGCTTTGTGAAAACATTAATCAGGATAGCGTTTTTTTGAAGCAGGAACTGCAAGAGTTTCCTTCGATCTGGTTTGGATATGAACAGGCTATGCAGAATTTAAAATATGGAGGCAGCCTGTATTTTCCAAGTGAATTTACCGATGGAAAATCTGCCATTACCATCAACGGTCTGATATGGATGGGCGATGCAGCGTATATGGAAGAACAGATTCAGGAAAAACTGGAAAAAGGCTTTCACTGTATCAAATTAAAAATCGGTGTGGATTGGAAATCTGAGCATATTATTCTTCAGAAATTAAGAGAAAAGTTTTCCAAAGATCAGTTGGAACTGCGTGTGGATGCCAATGGAGGATTCAATAAAGACGAAGCGGTGATGGTTTTACAGCAGCTTGCTGATCTTCATATCCATTCCATTGAGCAGCCTATCAAGGCCGGAAATTGGAATGAAATGGCTGAGTTATGTGCAAAAACACCTACTCCGATTGCATTGGATGAGGAACTGATAGGAATTATAGATCCTGAAAAGAAGAAACAGCTTTTGGAAACAATTAAGCCGCAATATATTATTTTGAAACCTGCATTAGTAGGAGGTTTTTCTGGTTCTGATGAATGGATTTCCCTTGCAGAAAATCAGAATATAAACTGGTGGATTACTTCAGCATTAGAAAGTAATATTGGATTGAATGCCATTGCTCAGTATACTTTTACCAAAAAAAATCCAATGCCTCAAGGTTTAGGCACTGGAGCTTTATTTGTCAATAATTTTGAATCCGTTTTAGAACTCAGAAATGAGTTGCTGTGGTTCAAAATATAACTGTGAAAGTTAATTAGCATAATGGTGGAGGTGAATCCGGGCATGTAGTTTGTCCACAGTAGTCAGGTGCCCATGCTCTGCAGCACATCACTGCAGTATATGTACTACTTGTCTGGTGGGATTAATAATAATTCCATCAGATAAATAATTCCACGAATATTTAGATAGTATTGAATATAGATTTGTATTTGTATGGTTTCAGTTTTTACCTGCAATCCCTTCCTGTTCAGAATAATTGAATTTTTTTAATCCGGTCTGTAGGAGGACCTGGCAGTTATAGATCGAATATTTTGTTGATTTAGAGGTTGTTACTCAATTAAATCACATCTTTTACGAAAATAGCTTTCTTTATATAGTTTAATATATTAGAAAACCTTTTTTTAATCTGTCCCATAATTAAAAATTGTAATTCCCTAACAAATGAATTAGCAATCATTGTGCCATACTGATGTTTTTTAGCTTATTTTTAACGTATAATTCATTTTTTGGAGATTATTTTAATTATTTGTTAAGAAAAAATTGTGAAAATGTTTTCATTATCTTTAGACCTGTTGGAAATAAGATTTCTGTCAATTCCATATAAATTTTGGAAAATATCATGCTGTACCTGCGAACTGGAAAGATATCCCCAATGGTTTCCTGCTTCATATTTAAAATTGTTAAGCAGATCATCTTTTACAAAGGTACAGTCGATAACAGACACAATATCTTTATATTGATCAATACCGCTCGGACCATTTTTACCAAGCCTTGGGGTAAGAATATTTTTCGTAAACTGAGAAGCCGCCAGAATAATATCCTGTCTGTTTAAGTAAATAGAAATCCTGTTAGCCAGTAAGGGAAGCTTATTAAATGAATCCTCAGCATCTTCAAATACTTTATAGCTCACGTCAGCATTTAACAGAAGGACCTGGTCGATAACACGGAGGATATTTTCCCTTTTAAGGCTGTATAACATACTTTGAAGTACCCTGTTTCCCATAGAGTGGGCCACAAGATGTATTCTTTGATTGCAGGGAGCAAGATCCCGGTTGGAAAAAATATCTTTTAAAAATTGAGTGTAGAAATAGAACAATCTCATCAAAGATGTTCCCGAATTGATGCTGGAAGCTTTATCATCAAAATAACTCAACGGGATTATACTGCCGGAGGCGGGCCAGCTTACAAATAAAATATGCTCTACAGGCGATGCCGGATTATCAATAAATATTTTTTTAAGGTCAAGTATAGCTTTTAATTCATCATCAAAATCATATAAATAACCATGGATGAATATCATTACATCACTTCTGTCTTTGGTAGAAGACATGTTTTTGTACAGTTCATAAAACATTCTTTGGGTTCCGCCAAGATTATTGGCTGTAAGAGAGGATTTTTTAATTCCTTTTTCGTTCAGCAGTACCTCCAGAACTTCTTCATAGCCCTGTTTTTCGGGTTCAGAAAAAAGCTTGTAATTTAAAATATTTCTGTTGGTATAATCCTTTTTCTTTTTGATTTGTGCTGAAGGCTCCTTATAGTTCTCAAAATTGCATTTGGCGATCCTGAAATTGGGAATCGAGTATTCTTCATTGGAAAAAGAGTCTACTCTTTCACCTTTATGCCGGATAATTTTCCGGTTGCTTAAGATATAAACAGCCATAACGGTTAATGGTTAAAATGGTATTAGCTTTCCGAAATTAGTGAAAAATATTGAAATACAACAGGTAATGCATTTAAATTACCACTTTTACAAAAGCTTATTTTTCCGTAACTTTGTGAAACTTTTTTTGCAAAAAAATAAAAGCTACTTTAATGGAAGAAGAAAAAAAATCACTCAATTTTATTGAGCAAATTATAGAAGATGATCTGGCAAACGGTCTGAAAAGAGAGCAGATTCGTTTCCGTTTTCCGCCTGAACCTAATGGTTATCTGCATGTAGGGCATACAAAAGCCATCTGCATCAACTTTGGACTGGGCGAAAAATACAATGCTCCCGTAAACCTTCGTTTCGACGATACGAACCCTGAAAAAGAAGAACAGGAATTCGTAGACTCTATTATGAAAGACGTTGAATGGCTGGGTTTCAAATGGGATAAAGTTTTGTATGCATCCGATTACTTCCAGCAGCTTTACGATTGGGCAGTTCAGTTGATTAAAGAAGGAAAAGCTTATGTAGATGAGCAGCCTTCTGAAGTGATTACCGAGCAAAGAAAAAATCCTGCAGAACCGGGAATTGAATCTCCATACAGAAACCGTCCTGTTGAAGAATCGTTAGATTTATTCGAAAGGATGAAAAACGGAGAGTTTGAAAGCGGCTCGATGTCTCTTCGTGCGAAAATCGACATGGTTTCGCCTAACATGAATATGCGTGACCCTGTGATGTACAGAATTTTGAATAAACCTCACCACAGAACAGGGACAGCCTGGAAAATTTATCCTATGTATGACTGGGCTCATGGTGAATCCGATTATATCGAACAGGTTTCACATTCACTTTGCTCCCTGGAGTTTGAGAACCACAGACCATTGTACAACTGGTATTTAGATCAGGTTTATGAAGAAGGCAGGGTTAAAAACAAGCAGAGGGAATTTGCAAGGATGAATGTTTCCTATATGATTACTTCCAAAAGAAAGCTGCAGAGACTGGTAGCTGAAGGGGTAGTAACCGGATGGGATGATCCTAGGATGCCTACTATTTCGGGGATGAGAAGAAAAGGATTTACTCCGGCTTCTATCAGAAACTTTATTGAGAAAGTAGGGGTTGCGAAAAGAGAAAACCTTATCGAAATTCAGTTGCTTGATTTCTGCGTGCGTGAAGACCTGAATAAGGTTGCCAAGCGTGTGATGGCAGTAGTAGATCCAGTGAAATTAGTGATCGAAAACTATCCGGAAGATAAGGAAGAATGGTTAGAAACTGAGAATAATCCTGAACAGGAAGATGCAGGGACAAGAGAAGTACCATTCTCAAGAGAAATCTATATTGAACGTGAAGACTTCAAGGAAGAAGCTAACAATAAATTCTTCAGACTTAAATTAGGAGGAGAAGTTCGTTTGAAGTCTGCTTACATCATCAAAGCCGAAAGAGTGGAGAAGGATGAAAATGGTGAGATTACAACGATCTACGCTACGTATGATGAGAAGAGTAAGTCGGGAAGCGGAACGGAGGAAAGTTTAAGAAAAGTAAAAGGAACTTTACATTGGGTATCTGCAAAACATGCTATTCCTGTAGAAGTAAGAATCTACAACCAACTGTTTACAGTGGAACAGCCTGATGCGGAAAAAGATGTAGATTTCTTAAACTTCATCAATCCTGAGTCTGTAACTACAGTGAAAGGATTTGCTGAACCAAGCCTGAAAGAGGTTGCTGTAGGAGAACCATTACAGTTCCAGAGAATCGGATATTTTACAAAAGATCAGGATTCTACTGAAGATACCTTGGTATTCAACAGAACAGTAACATTGAAAGATTCTTATAAACCTGAATAATTTTTTCAGGAATAGATAAAAATAAAAAGCAGAACTTCATTGGGAGTTCTGCTTTTTTGTTTCTGTTGGAAAAAGCAAAGACGTTAGGAAGTTTATACAGGTTGAATATTTTTAAGACGCGAGGAAATCGAAGATTTCCGGCATGTGTTATACTAATTAATTGATAAATGTTCTAAGCTCCAGGGATCAACAAATATCAATTTTATCGTAGATAAAATCTTTGCGTCTTAAAAACGGTTTAAAAAATAAACTTGCGCCTTTGCGAATTCCAACAGACAAAATTATAAATCAGAATTTAAGAATAATTGATTTTAATAGCTAAAAATCTGAAAATTATGATTCTACTTCAGGAAATCCTTGTCCTGATAGGCGGGATTTGGATATTTATAAAATCCTTCCCCGGTCAATACTCCCAGTTTTCCTTTATCAATATATTCTTTTTTTAATTTTTCTACAGCTTTTATCTTTAGTGGATCCTGAGTTTCTTCAGCTTCCATCTTATTGATATTATAAGCCGTCGTAATTCCTACAATATCCAGAATACCAAATGGCCCTGCTGGTGCTCCGGTAGCTACCATCCATGTCTTGTCAATCGTTTCTATATCTGATACTTCATCAACCCAGAGATTGACTGCAGCGCCAAGCAGCGGAACCAATAATGAATTGACAATATACCCAGGTTGTTCCTTTTGGATAGGCAGTGCTACCATTCCAATCGCTTTCGCAAATCTGATTACAGAATCAAATACCTCCTGAGAGGTACCCGGATGACGCATTACCTCTCCGGTATTATGCTTCCAGATTTCATTGGCAAAATGGAGTGCAACAAATTTCTCCGGTCTTCCTGTAGCTTCAGCGAACTGACTTGGAAGAAGAGTAGAAGAATTTGTTGCAAATACTGTTTTTTCAGGTGCTACCTGAGCCAGTTTATGATAGAATTCCGTTTTGATGGCTGGATCTTCTGGAACTGCTTCTATAAGGAGGTCGGCATCTTTTACTGCTTCAGCAAGATCAGATGAATAGCTGATATTTTTGAATGTGGCATCAAGTTGTTCCTGCGTTGCGCTCAGATCTTTTTTGTAAGCTTCACTTAGAGCAGTGAATTTACCTTTGGCTTTATCCAATACTTCATCATTGATATCATATACGGTAACTTTGAAACCGTGATAGGCAGTCTGGAAGGCGATCTGATATCCCAATACGCCGCTTCCCGCTATCGTTATATTTTTAAAATCCATGAGATTTATTTTTAGTCTTTTACTCCTTTTACCCATTCCTGAAATCTGGTTAAGAAAGACTCGTGTTCTTCTTTTTCTTCCGGACGGTTTACCAGAATATGTTCAAAATAAGTTCCTTTTAATATTTTTCTTAAGATTCCTTCTCCTAAGAAAGGTTTGTAATCATTCAGAGCCTGGGTCGCTTTTAATAAATGTCGGATGTCATACTGCAGCGGATTGATGTCCGGAACCTGTTTATTAAGGTTAAGAAGATTGTAAACAGCTATTCTCGCAGTTCTTACAGAGCTTTCCATGGTGAAGACAACATCATTATTGGTTTCTACAAACTGTCCTACAAGACCTAAGTTGGTACATCCTTCAGGAACCACTCTCGGACGGTCTCCCATCGCTCTCGGCATAAACATAGACGTGATATATGGCATGAATGCAGTACGTACAATGGTATTTTCTGTGACATTATCCAGCTGATCTGCTATTCCAAGGTGGTAGCACAGCTCGGCCATAATCTCGTTTCCGGTACACTGAGGCATTGCTTTTTTGATATAATTACCTTCTTTATCCATCAGTAAGGCATATACCCAAACTACAAGAATGTCATCCGGCTGAGTAGGGAAATGCGGTTGCCTGTTGCACGTAAAACTCATCACCCAATTAGAATCTGTGATGGTAATAATACCTCCTGTGGCTGTTCTTCCTGAATAAGGATCATTTACACACAGTTCTTTCAGTTTTTCTGTAAAAGCAGAAGGACGGCATGTTAAGGTAGCAGACTCCCATGAAGATTTTTCAATGTGGCTGCAGAATTTTTCAGGTTTCCCGAATACTTCAGATTTTGCAGCAAGATTTTTCCAAAGCTTCCATCCTGCACTTTGTCCGGCGCTGCTGTTGTCTATGGTGACTTCAGGAACGGTATTATTGTCTCCGTAGAATGTACTTTCAGTCATAGATCCGGTAGTCACAATTACGTAGTCGTTTTTACCAACCGGTATTCTTACTTCCTCTCCATTCTGTTCAGTAATGATTCCTTCTACAGTTTTTCCTTCTGTATTAATATGAATATCAAGATCTTTTACCAAAGTATTGAACTGGATCTGTACTCCTTTTTCCACCAGGAAGTTTTTTAAGGGAGTTACATACGTGTCATACTGGTTGTATTTTGGGAATACCAGACATGAGAAGTCTTTCATTCCGTCAATGGCGTGGAGGAACCTGTGCATATACAGTTTCAGTTCCAGTAAGCTGTGCCAGTTTTCGAAGGCAAACATAGAACGCCAGAAGAACCAGAAATTACTGTTCAGGAAAGATTCAGAAAAATAATCTTCAATCGTAAGATCATCCAGCTCTTCTTTTTTCTTTAGCAATAGTTTTACAATCGCCAGCTGATCTTTTTTCTCAAGTCCGAACTTACTGAAATCTTTGATCTGTCCTTGATTATGGATGAGTCTCGCTTTGGAATAATTCGGGTCGTTGTCATTGATAAGACGGTATTCATCCAATACGCTGTAAGGTGCAGGCAGCTCCAAAGCAGGAATATCCTGGAACATATCCCATAAATTTTCATAGGTCATATCCATTTCCCTTCCTCCGCGGATGATGTAACCATCTTTTGCGTTACCGGCACCATCCAGAGACCCGCCTTCCACATTCAGCTGATCAAGGAAAATAATGTTTTTGCCGGGTACACGGCCATCACGGATAAAATAATAAGCGGCAGACATTCCGGCAATTCCGCTTCCTACAATATAGATTTTACTGTTTTCGTAAGACTGCAGAGGAATACCTTTATTACGTTGATAATTTCCGATCTGATCGGAAAAAGGCATCGTTTTTTCAGGAGTGTTAATCTGAACTTCTTTACTTGAATCCGGTTCGTGGTTTACATTTCCAAACTGCTCAGAGGCATTTAAAACTTTATCGAATTTTGAATTGATCGTACTCATCTTTTATTGTTTTTAATTAACAGTATAAAGGTACCTCTATTCAGAAAGCGATATATATCCCCAAGTTCAGAATTATTATCCCCAAATTCTCATGACTGAATATTTTCTTTAGTTCTGTACTCCGAAGGGGAAAGTGTCGTATGTTTTTTGAAAAAACGGCCGAAAGCTGATGCCGAGTTAAACTGAAGCTCAAAGGCGATCTCTGATATGGTGACCTCAGGGTTTCCAAGCATGACATACGCTTCCTTCAGCAATGCTTCATCAATCACTTCATGAGGTGTTTTTCCGCTTGATTTCTTAATGATTTCGATGAGGTATTTATTGGAAACATGAAGTTGATCCGCATAAAACTGAACCGTTCTTTCCCTGGTGATATTTTCGCGGATCAGTTTACTGAATTTGAGATAAAGGTCTTTTTTTCCTTCTTCCTTTTCCGGATTTGCAGCATTTTCCTGTTCCATAATCTCAGCAGTCTCCAGCAGAAGATTGAAAATAATGGTACGGATAATCTCCTCTGTAAATTTTCCCTGCTTTTTCGATTTTTTATCGAGGTAATCCAGAAGATTTTGCAGAAGTGAAGAATTGGTTGCCGTAGTTTTTACAATGCTGTATGAACCTTTGGAAAAAAGATTCATTTTCTCAATGATAAAAGGATTGGAAATATTTTTAATCAGAAAGTTTTTGTCGAAGAACAGCAGTTTCATCGTAAAATCATTACTGGTTTTTCCAAATTTCACAATGGTAGAGGGGGCTGCAATAAGAAAGCTGTCAGCATCTACTTTGTATTTCTGACGGTCTATTTCAATATTGATTTCTCCTGCAGTACAGATACATAGTGCATAATAATCCATTCTGAAAGGAGCTTTTGGAAATTCAAAAATGGGTTTTCCGGAAGAAATGTAATAGGATTGGCAGCAGTCAATACTGTAAAAAGATAGCGTATCATGTAAATTTTCGTAGGTTATCATTCTTCAGTATTAGTTAAAATTTTATTATGTTTCTAAGTGAATTTAGTATAAAGGCATCTGTTGTTACTGCAATTTACGATTTTTATAAAAGTTTATTGTTTTTATATAGCAGATAAAATTTTTTTTTCAGATTAAAGTTGATTGTCTGTTGAAGGTTATTGATAAAAATAGAGTTTAAACAAAGACTTTTGGGTTATTTTTATCTAATTTTGCACTGTCAAATTTCCACAAAATATTATTGTGAGATTAATTAACGTATATACGAGTTCTTTCAAAGGACTCTCGCAGGAGAGTTGGATGCTGGCGTTGGTAATGCTCATCAACAGGGCCGGCTCTATGGTACTTCCGTTTCTGGGAGTTTATATGACGAATCATTTGCATTTCAGTATTGAAAATTCCGGAATTGTACTGAGCTTTTTTGGAATAGGTTCGGTTATCGGATCATGGCTTGGAGGTATGATTACGGATAAAATAGGAGAGTACAGGGTGCAGAGTCTGAGTTTGCTGCTCAGCGTTCCTTTATTCTGCTTGATTCCGCTTTTTACAACAGAAGCCGGATTGGCAGGAATTATTTTAGCCCAAAGTATTGTAAGTGAAACGTTCCGTCCCGCAAACTCGGTGGCGATTACCAAATATGCAAAACCTGAAAATATTACCCGTGCTTTCTCGCTCAATCGTATGGCCGTCAATCTTGGGTTTTCCATTGGTCCTGCGCTGGGTGGTATTTTGTCGGCTATTTCTTATGAATTTCTGTTTTTCAGCAATGCGTTGGCTGCTTTGCTGGCGGGATTGATGTATATCTGGTTCTTTAAAGACCGGGCACGATTAGCTAAACTGAAAGCAAAAAAAGTAAAAGAAACTATTATTATTAAAAAAGAAAGCTCACCCTACCGCGACAGTAAATTCCTGATTTATTGTGTATTCTGTATGCTGTTTTCCATATGTTTCTTCCAGCTGTTCAGTACCCTGACGATATTTTATAAGGATACAGCTCATTTGAGCCAGCAGAATATCGGATATATTCTGGGATACAGCGGCTTTCTGATTGTACTGCTCGAAATGGGACTGGTACAGATTGCTGAAAAATATTTTACTTTAGCCTTTACTATGCTGATCGGGACTTTCCTGTGTGGTATTTCCTATGCCATGCTCGCTTTCAATTACAGTCTGATTACCCTTGTGCTGTCTATGACATTGCTTTGTGTGGGAGAAATTTGGACACTTCCTTTTATGTCAACGATTACGGCATTACGTTCGGGAGAGAACAATAAAGGCGCTTACATGGGACTGAACGGAATGTCATTCTCCATCGCGTTTATTGTAACACCTTATATAGGAACACTGATAGCAGAAAAATTAGGTTTCAATGCATTATGGATCGGAACAGGAGTACTGGCGGCAGTTATTGCTATTGGTTTTTATTTTATCGTTCCATGGATGCTTAAGGATAAAAATAAGGTAGAAAAAGAGATGATATAACGCTTTTTATTTAATCAAAAGGTTTCGGGCAATTTCGTAGAAATTGCCCGAAACTTTTTTTAATATCTGTAATTTACGATGAAAATCTGGAAAGAATCGAATTGATGATCATGTTCGCATGAATCCTTGAATTTTCAATAAACCATAGATGAGTATCTTTTCCTCCGCATACAACTCCTGCAAGGTAAAGATTGGAAATATTGGTTTCCATGGTTTCAGGATGGTAAAATGGATTCAGGCAGTCTCCGTTGAGTTCTATTCCTGAATTTTTCAGAAAATCAAAATCAGGAAGATAGCCTGTCATGGCCAGAACAAAATCATTGTCAATTTCATGAATAGCTCCGTTCTCATCTTTAAAAACAACAGAGTTTTCTTTAATTTCGATCATTTCTGCATTAAAATGAGCTGTAATGCTGCCCTCTGCAATTCTGTTTTCAATGTCTGGTTTTACCCAATATTTTACACTTTTGGAAATCTCAGCATGACGGACAATCATCGTTACATCAGCTCCTTTTCTGTACGTTTCCAGGGCTGCATCCACAGCAGAATTACTGGAGCCTACCACCACAATTTTCTGCCTTGCATAGGGGTAAGGTTCCGTATAATAATGCTTAACTTTAGGAAGATTCTCACCGGGAATATTCATCAGGTTAGGAATATCATAAAACCCGGTAGCGATGACTACATTTTTAGCCAGATAATTTGTTTTGGTGGTTTTGATCTCAAATATTTCATCATTCTTTGAAACGCTCAGAACTTTTTCATACAGGTTAATATTCAGGCTTTTTTGTCTGGCAATTCCCTGGTAATATTCCAGAGCTTCCTGTCTTCCAGGTTTTGGAGCAGTAGAAATAAAGGGAATCTCATCAATTTCCAGCTTTTCAGCAGTGGAGAAAAAACGCATGTACAAAGGATAATTGTACAGTGAATTGACAATAGTTCCTTTTTCTATGATTACATAACTAAGATTGTTTTTTTGAGCTTCAAGGGCGCAGTTCAGACCAATAGGTCCGGCCCCGATAATCAGAATATCCAACATTTCCATCTAACAAATGTACGATGTAATTTTTAAAATGAGAAGCCGAAACCTTCCAATCCTCATAGTCTTTATCTCTTTAGATCATGTACCGCTTGGCATCAGTTTTGGTGTTTTTTACCCATTGCAAAATATAAAATATGAAAAAATTATTGATCGCGGTATTCGTTTTGAGTCTTGTTACAGCCTGTAAGAAAGAGGCCGGGAAACCTGTTCCGAACGAAATAGATTCTATTGCACAAAATAAAACAGACACTGCAGGTACGGTTCAGACCCATGCGGATAAAGAAGCCGCTTTAAAGTTGGCTAATGATGAGGTTTTGAAAGCACTGAAAGCTAAAGATTATGCAACTTTTGCTTCCTTCATTCACCCGCAAAAAGGGATCCGTTTTTCAATGTATGCTTTTGTTAATCTGAAAGAAGATAAACATTTTTCTAAAGCAGATTTTGAAAAATACCAGCCTACTAAAACCTTGTTTACATGGGGTACACAGGATGGTTCAGGAGATCCTTATAAAGCAACCATCAATGATTATCTTGGCAAATGGGTTTTTTCTAAAGACTTTACAGCTTCACAATATTCAGTGAATAAATTTATCGGCGGAGGAAACTCCCTGAATAATTTAAAAGAGATTTATCCTAAAGCTGATTTCACGGAAAATTATATCAAAGGAACCGAAAAATCCGGTAATATGGACTGGAAAACGGTTCGTTTCGTATTCGAAGAATTTGAGGGTAAATACTATCTGATTGCCGTTGTGAATGACCAGTGGACGATATAGAAGTTAGAAGTTAGAAGTTAGAAGTTAGAAGTTAGAAGTTAGAAGTTGGCGACTGGAATAACTTCCAGCTTCCAGCCTCTAACTTCCTTTCTTTTTTTATTTCAAAACTTCCGCCAGTTGTTGAGTAAGATTTTTTCTTGAGAACTGCTCAATATGCTGGGGGTTTTCAAGAATACTTCCGTTTTTCCAAAGATTGAATTTGTCAAGAATAAAGCTCTTGACTGCTTCTGTATCCTGATAGCTGAAATGTTTTCCAGCCTGGGTTTCTTCCAGAATTTTTGATACATCAGCTTTGTCAGGACCGAATGACAGGATAAGCTTTCCTGAAGCCAGGTATTCAAATATTTTTCCGGGGATAATTCCTTTTGAAGATTCATTGGGAAAATTAGTGATTAGAAGCAGATCGGAATTCTGCATCTCTTCTACGGCTTTTCCATGAGCGAGATATCCAAGGTTCAGAATATGATTTTTCAGGCTTGAATTTTCGATAGATTGTAGGATTTTATCATCTATTCTCCCTACAAATTTTAATTTAAAATCAGCCGCAAATTCAGCGTTTTCTTTGATAAGTTCATCAAGAGCTTTCCAAAGATTTTCAGGATTTCTGAGCTGTTCAAGAACCCCGATATAACTTAGAGTAAATGCTTGTCCATTTTGCAAATTTTGCCCTTCCGCTTTTTGACCAGAATCACTTTCATCATATCCATTCGTAATACAAACGGCATTGGCTCCTGCTTTTCTGAAGTTTTCGGCATCAGTATAACTTGTTGCCAAAGTGATGTCTGCATTCTTAAATACAGCACTTTCAAGCTGCCGGTGTTTTTTATCTGAACTTTTAGTTAATTTCAGATGTTTGTAGTAGGAAATCTCTGTCCATGGATCACGGAAATCGGCAACCCACTTCAGGTCCGGCATTTTATTTTTAAGCCCTAAACCAATCAAATGCAGAGAGTGTGGCGGACCGGAAGTAACGATGGTGTCTATTTCATTTTCTTTCAGGTATTTTTCCAGAAATGTAACGGATGGTTTTACCCAAAAAACTCTGGCATCAGGAATGAAAAAATTACCTCTTACCCAAATTGAAAGTTTAGATTTCCAACTTTGGTTTTTGCCTACATCAAATTGTCCGGCTTTGAATTTTTTATTGCTCTTATTCAGTTTTTCAGCCAGCTGATAAGGTTCCCATATTTTGGTTCTTACCATCTCAATGTTTTCGGGAACATCTTTCATCAATGTTTCGTCCAGCAATGGATAACTTGGGTTTTCCGGGGTATAGATAATAGGTTTCCAGCCGAAATCAGGCAGATATTTTGCAAACTTCAGCCATCTTTGAACACCAGGACCTCCCGCAGGAGGCCAGTAGTAGGTGATAATCAGTATTTTCTTTTGTTCCATTTTTTACTTAATGGTCTTTGTCATTCTGAACGAAGCGTAGCGCAGTGAAGAATCTCATTGCGCAACACTATTTATATTGTTTAAGCATTCTGTTCAGCTACAATCTCTTTTTTCTTGTTCTTATTCATCCAGAAAAGTCCAAATGCTGCCAACAGGATAAATAATCCGAATGAAAGAAGAGAAAGCCATTTCCCTTTTTCAATCACTTCAGGCTCGAAAACCATTCTGATATGGTGGTTTCCTGCCGGAACATGTACGGCACGAAGCAAATAATCTGCTTTGATGTATGGAACTTCTTTTTCGTCTACCAGTACTTTCCATCCGTGAGGATAGTAAACTTCAGAGAATACAGCCAATTGAGGCGTCTTCGACTGAGATTTAAATTCAAGTTCGTTAGGCTGGTATTTCGTAAGATTGATGAATGCGGTAGAATCTGCCTGAACAGGTTTGTTATCAAAATAAGATTTGTCAGATGAAGCAATGACAGCTGTTTTCTTGTTGTCAATAGTCCCGATAGCTTTTATTTCCTGATTAGGAGTATCTACGAATTTTAAATCACTTACAAACCATGCATTTCCATTGGCTTTTGGATTAGGAACAACCTGTGGCTGGTCAGGACCTCCGAAAATCATGTATTTGGCATTCAACAGGTTTAATACATTAGGTGTTTTTACACTGTCGATGCTGTTGATATATTCATTTAATACATCATCGTATCTTCTTAATTTTACAGCATGGTAACCACCAATGGAAGCCTTAAAATAAGAGGTATTGGTTTCGCTGGTAACTCCCAGTGTCTGATTGTAGATTCTGTAGTGAGTTTTGTCTTTTTCTGCAATCGTTTCCAATGTTTTGTTGATGTTGACATTGGATAAAATAGATTCCAGATTTGGATTTCCCTGTACTTTTTCAGCCAGCAGATCTGAACTTTCTGTCTGGAAAGGATTTTCAGCAAAGATTTTATCTACATAGTTTTCATCATTTAAGTAACGTTTGTTTACGGACCAAAGATCAAATAAACTTACCACTCCGATGATAACCAAAGCTATATTCTGGTTGAGCTTTTTCTTTAAAGTTAAGAATAGGGCAGCTGCAGTAATTGCTACATAAATGAATGCTTTTATGGCATCTATTCTGAACAGTTTGTACCTTTCATCTACTAGATAGTCGAGCAGGAAAGGAGGGAAATAAGTCTTTTCGTTTTCTGTAGCAAAACCTAATAAAGACTTTCCAAAGATTAAAAGAATCAATAAAAAGCCTAAAGTTCCTCCTCCTACGTAAAGAAGGATTTTCTGTTTGTATTCTTCAGTCAGTTTTTCATCCGTAAAGAATCTGTATAATCCCAGAATGGCAATTAATGGGAATAATAGCTCTACCACAACCAGGATTGAAGAAGGAGCTCTGAATTTATTATAGAACGGCACATAGTCGATAAAGAAATCAGACAATGGCATAAAGTTACTTCCCCACGCCAGTAAAATAGTAAGGATAGAAGCTCCCAGAATCCAGTAACGGTATTTTTTCCAGGCAAAGAAGAATCCTAATAAAGCAAGGAAACATACAATCGCTCCCTGGTAAGCAGGTCCTGATGTTCCCGGCTGGTCTCCCCAGTAAGTTACGCCGCTGAAACCTTTGGAAATTCTGTCCATTTCAGCCTGTGAACCCACATTTTCCTGAACCAGCTCCTGAACTCTGTTCATGATTTCTTTTCCTTCAGGTTCCTGGCTTCCGCCTCCCATTAATCTTGGAATAAAAAGGTTTAAAGTTTCCAGTTGCCCGTAGCTCCACATCAGCATACTTTCTTTGTCCATTCCGGATTTTCCTGAAGTATGGCTGTCGTTATTTAAAATCTGCTTTCCACGAACCGTTTCTTTTACATATTCTGAATTGGCCATGATTCTTTGTGAATTCATTCCAACCCCGATAACACATGACGCTGCGATAATTCCTGATGAAATAAGGAAGTGCTTCATCGGTGTTTTTTTCTGGATGGCTCTGATCAGTTCAGAAAGGAATAAGAATCCTAAAGCAAGAAACAGATAATAGGTCATCTGCGGGTGATTGGCAGCGATCTGAAGCCCCATAAAAAGTGTAGTGATGATGAATCCCCAGATGTATTGTTTCCTGATATACACCAGTAAAATTCCGGCTAACAGCGGTGCGAAATATTCAATGGTATTTACTTTACCATTATGTCCGGCTGCAATAATAATATAAAAATAGGTGGAAAGTCCGAAGAAAGTAGCTCCCAAAAGAGCATATTTCCAGTTTCTGACCACTACCATTCCCAAAAGGAAAAAACCTGCAAACAGCAGGAAGAGATAATTAACCGGCCTTGGCAGGAAATTCAGATTGCTGTCGATTTTTTTGATGATATCACCTTTGAACTGGCTTCCCATCTGATAAGTCGGCATTCCCCCAAACATGGAGTCACTCCAATAGGTTTCATTTCCGGTATTGGCTCTATAGTCGAGCAGTTCTTTTGCTCCTCCTCTGTACTGTACGATATCATGCTGGAAAAGCTGTTTCCCTGAAAATACAGGAGTGGAATATAAAAATGCTAAAACTATAAATACTACTAATGAAGCTGCAATATAAATTAAGTTTTTATTTTTTGCCATGCTGGTTATTATCTTTTATTTCTTGGAATTTACCTTTTGTCATTACTCTCTTTCACCTCTTCGTAGTCTACCGTTTCAGCATCCCACTTAAGGTTCTTTTTGTTATTCTTATTCGAGTTGTTGATGTCCTGCTGCCCGTTGTTTTGATTATTGTTATTAAAACGGTAACTATAGAATGTCTTAAAGAAAATTCTTTTCAGAATATTCCAGACAAAGAAAATAATAATGGCAGTGAGTACTAACTCAAGAATGTACTTCATAATTTTTTTGTTTAAAGTTCAGGGTTTAAGATGTAAACTTTAAACCCTGAATGTTTATTCAAGTTATTTAGCAGATGGGTTGACCATTACCGAAGAATTGGAAACGCTCTTCATAGACTGAGACTGTTTTCCATCTGAAATGGTTTCTATCTGAGTTGTTTTTACGTTGATATTCTGGTTGGTTATCCATCCCGTGCTTTCGTCAAACTTAATGGTTCCGTTCTGAACAAGCTCACTGCTCAGGCTATGGGTGATAGGTCCCTGAGTTTTCTTTTCTGTTTTCTTGGGAATGCCTCCGGTTACTGCAATTTCTGCAGCTCCGTTTCCTAAGCTTTTCATTACATAATTAGAGGTTACTTTAACAGCTCCGCTAGCGTCAGCATTTTCAGAAGTCGACCATTTTTCTCCGATTTTAACTCCTTTTTTAGGAATAATCATCAGGTTTTTATGGAACTGGTCTTTCAGTACTTTTTCGTTGAATGACTGCTTAAGACTTGCTACTACGCTTGCTTTTTCATTGGCATCTTTGATAAGTGTACCAACTGCGTTACCTACTTTTGTGTAAACAGCATCAAATCCTGTAATAGAAATCACATTCCCTTTTGTATCCATCTTCATCTGAAGTTTGTTTCCGGTAAGCGCTTTGTTTACATTCCAGATCATTTTAAGATCATCTTCTTTAGGAAGAGGAAGTTTGGTGTCTACTACTACCGTTTTTCCCTGTGCCGACTGAGAGCTTCTCTTTGCTACAAGGTTAAGGGTCATTTCATATACGTTTCCTTTGATGTCATCCACTACAAAATTCATTTCATCTGTAGATTCGCTGGTAGCGGTGATGGATTTCCCCTGAGGGTCAGTCATAGTCTTCACATCTCTCTGATAAGTGGTAAGAGGGTATGTTTTACCTTTTTCCAGCTTGAAAGTCTGTGTAATAACTCCCGCAGAATCTTTGATAGCCGGGTTTTCTGAAACTTTCGCTACAGAATCAGCAGGAACTTCTACCGTTACTGTTTTTCCGGTTTTAGGATCTACTTTCGTTATTTTTGCTGTTTCTTTTTTACAAGATACAAGAGCTATTGATGATATAAGCGCAAGCGCTGCAATATTCTTCATTCGATTTTTTTAACTTTATTTTTTACTACTGTTTCTTAATATATTATCTGCAATATCATGCAGTTTCCCCTGGGATTCTCCATCCGATTCATTGGAAAGTACTACGACTCCCATATTTTTTGATGGATACATCTGAAGAACACTTGAAAAACCAAATGTACCTCCTGTATGATAAACAGTTTGCGTTCCGTCTTCATAAGTGTGCAGCCTCCAATACAATCCAGTGCCATCTCCTTTACTATTTACAAGAGGAGTATGGGATGCTTTTACATACATATTACTCTCGTCCAGATGATACTGCATATATTTCACGAGATCCTCCGTGGTGGACATAATTCCACCGGCAGGAGCAAAGATTGTTGTGAAATTTTTCGGCATTATCTTTCCTTTTTCGTTATAACAAGTCAATAGCTGTGCAGAATTCGTACCAATAATGGTCTGATTCATTTTCAAAGGCTTTGTAATATACTCTGAAAGGAGGTCTGCATAACTTTTATGGTACACTTTTTCCAGGATATCCCCGGCAATCTGTGTTCCGACATTTGAATATTTATATTCTGTACCCGGAACAAAATCCACTTTTGCCTGATGAAGGTCTTCATAAAACTTTTTCCTTGAATAGTTCTTATAAAAATCAGACAGTGCCAGGGCAACAGAATCCATTGGTTTTTTGAATGTTTCAGACTGATCCGGCAAAAACTGTGGCAACCCCGATGAGTGATTGGTAAGAGTGCCAATTGTTATCGGATGCTTTTCAAATTCCAGATTAGGATAATTTCCATCCAGATGTTTCCGGATATCGTCATCCATTTTGATTTTTCCATCTACTAAAGCATGAGCCAGAAGTGTTCCGGTAAAAGTTTTGGTGATAGATGCAATCTCGTACAGACTTTTAGAGGTCGGAAGTTCTGATTTCCCTATTTCTGTTGTCCCATAATTATAAAAATAACTTTTACCATCTTTGAAAATGCCTATTGAAATTCCTACACGTGCAGGATCCTGCATGTAAGCAACAGCTTCTTTCTGAACCATCTTATCAAGATCAGTGGTAAGACGGTTGTCTGTTGCTATTTTTTTTGTCTGGGCGTTAAAAGCCAACGGGACAAAAAATAAGGGTAAAAGTGATTGTATTTTCATGGTTTATGGATTAGGTATCACGGACATTTTCTGTCTTACCGCTTCATACAAAATCGCTCCACATGCTACAGAAACATTCAGGGATTGGGTTTTTCCTTCAATAGGAAGTTTTATTTTTTCATCCGCATGATGCAATACTTCTTTAGAAATTCCGGTTTCCTCATTTCCCATAACGATAGCACATGGCTCAGTCATATTCACATCATAGATTAACTTCTGAGCTTTTTCGCTGGCTGCATATACGGAAATTCCGCTTTGCTGAAGGAAGTCTACCGTGTGGGCAAGATTGTTTTCCTTACATATTTTGATATTATAGATCGCTCCGGCAGAAGTTTTTATCGCATCAGAATTGATAGGAGCGGCTCCTTTTTCAGGAATGATTACTGCATCTATTCCTACGCATTCCGCCGTTCTGCAAATAGCTCCAAAGTTTCTAACATCAGTAAGTCTGTCCAGAATTAAAAGGAAAGGTGTTTTACCCTGCTCGAATAACTGTGGAACAATATCCTCCACTTTATGAAAAGGTACGTCCGAAATAAAAGCAACCACACCCTGGTGGTTTTTTCTTGTAAAACGGTTCAGTTTTTCAACCGGAACATAATTGGGACGGATTTTATTTTTCGCTAAAATGGCTTTTAATTCAGCATAAATAGGACCCTGAAGTGCATTCTGCACAAAGATCTTGTCAATCGTTTTTCCCGCTTCAATTGCTTCAATCACGGGACGCAGCCCGAAAATAAAATCGTCTTTCATTGAGTTGTTAAAATTTTATGTTTAAGGTTCAAAGTCTAAAGTTCAAAGTTTAAAGTTTTGAATTTAAGGTTTGTACTTTGTTCCTTTTAAATCTGTTGTATTTAAATATTTTATAAAAGAGCTGATCTTTTTACTTAACGTTTCTGTCTGCTCAATTAATGTTTCAAATTTTTCCTGCGAAATAAAGCTCCTGTCAAAAACTCTATACAATTGTGATCTGGTTTCTCCACAGGAAGCTTTCGCGATAGAAAGAAATTGTATAAATTCTTTATTCCCGTTTCTTTCAAATCCTTCGGCAATATTATCCATTACAGACCCCGAAGATCCATCAATTTGATTGCTAAGTTTAAAATTATTCTTAAGGTTTGTAGATTCAATAATATTATAAATCTCGTTACATAGTTGTCGGGATAATTTCCAGATCTCTAAATCCTCAAATCTATTAATAGTCCCCATAACCTTAAACTTTAAATCTTAAACTTTGAACTAATACTTCTCTCCTAAAATTGCTCTTTTTTGTGCCATCACATATCCATAGTGAAGGGTTTCGTGCATATTGTTGAAGATGATAGCATCCTGAATGCTTTTCAGATCCATTCCGAAACTTGTGGTGTAAGGAGTGTAGTCTGAGAAGAAATCACTGTCATAATCCTTCATTAAAATCTTTGAAGTTTCTGTAAGTAAAAATTCTAAATCTTCCACTTCTGATTTCTGAACATTTAAGTTGGGTAAAGTCCCTTTCTTATAGGTTTCAATCCAATACTTGTCTATACGGAAAGGATTTCCGCTCAGGTAATAGTGCAATAGCTGCTGTGTGGCAACAGTATGAGCAATATTCCAGTAAATATTGTTGTTGAAACCATCCGGAATCAGGATCAGATCTTCATGAGAGGTATTCTGAAGGATATCTAAAAGGTTCTTTCTAACCTGTCTGTGTGCTTGAAAATGATAATTCATTTTGCAAAATTTTTAATCACCAAAAATAGCTTAATAAACTGGAAATGACAATTTTTTTGGGTAGAGGATTAAAGTTAAAATTTTTTAACTATTTGAAAAAAGAGCAAATTAAGGTTGTTTTTTGGCAAATTTTTATTGATAACAGAGCATTTTTTGATGTGTATTAATATGTGATGATTAATAAAAAACCTCCCGTGAAAAGTTTCAGGGAGGGTTTGTTTGCATTATTTCTGAAAAATCTGTCGGCAGTTATTTTTTGATGATTTTATGGGTAAAGGTCGTTCCGTCTTTTAAAACAATATGTAGAAAATAAACCCCTGCACTGTATGAAGAAAGATTTATTCTGTTTTCGTTATAAGTTTCGGAAAGTTTTCGGCCTTCTGTATTAAAAATACTTATTGAATTGACTTCTGCTTTTGATTTTACATTGACAAATTCCGTAGTAGGATTGGGATATATGTTCACGTCAACTGTTCTGATATCTTTTACATTCAGTGCTGTATTGCTTTTTCCCTGCATGTAAACCGATAACCTGACTTCTCCCTGCTGTTGATTGAAAACAGCGGTTGGTATCGTATGTTTGAAGGTATGATTCCCGGCAGTCAAGCTAGGGAGTGTAAATTCTCTGATGGGAACAGAATTTCCCGGACACCAGTTATTCCATGAAGTCCAGTCAGCAAAGGTTTGGGGAGTAGAACCGTAGATTCCGTTTCCTTGGGTATTGTATACACGATAGGGTTCACATGAAATTCCTCCGGGAGTATAGGTGAGAACCTGTACATCATCTATATAGGTATAGTTTTGTCTTCTGACATATTCTTCACCGCCACTGTTGGCCCCATGGGGAGTAGAAATTACAAAAAAGCGGGCATTTGTAACAGGGCTTGGCAGATTAAAAGTAACAATTCTAACCGTTTCTCCGGTAACATCGGTGCTGTTGTAGTTATTGAGGCTGTTGTAACTTAAGAGAGGTACAACATTATTGCTATCTGCAGGAGTTGCTCCTGTATCCGTTGAGAAAAAAGTAAGGGTGCCTGAAAAAACATCACTTCTGTCTATGCAGCCTGAAACCT
The DNA here is from genome assembly GCF_020733145.1 of Chryseobacterium sp. X308. NCBI lineage: Bacteria > Pseudomonadati > Bacteroidota > Flavobacteriia > Flavobacteriales > Weeksellaceae > Chryseobacterium > Chryseobacterium sp. X308. Next base: position 28,668 of record NZ_JAJFZH010000011.1, on the reverse strand, counting down.
GGGTTCGAGCTGAATATGGAACCCCGAAAACATCCAGTTCCATATACAGATCGTACATATCGCGCAATGCTGTATCATGAAATATGCTGTACAAATTGCTGACATCATAGGTGTAAGGAACTTCAGAAGGCGTTTTGTTTTTATTCATAAAAGGAGTAATATACCTGCCTACTTCTATTCTTTTGACATTAGTGTCATTGATCGTATAAGTAGCTTGATTTTTAGGAACCATTGCTAAAAAGACTTCTCCAAGGCGGTCATAATTGTCACACAATGCAGCGATTGTTACCCGCATTGCAATCTTAGCTTTGAAAGAGTCTAATTCGGCGTCAGTAAGCTTTCTTGTGTATCTGGCGTTAGTCAGCCTGGTCAAGCCCGCAGGGGTAGGGTTGGATACTGTTTGGGCATAGCCATCATAGTACACGGCATCTGAAATGATATTGGTCATTGTCGTTTGGGCGAAAACGAAATTGGCAATGAAAAAACTGCAAAAGGATAGCTTTTTATACATAGTATTGATGTTTAGTGTAAATATATGAAATATGTATTAAAATTACATTTAATTTATTTTATTTTTGGTTGATTGTTTGATATTTTTGTTAAATATTTATTTTTTTTAAGCTTTAATTTATTTTTGTTTAAATTATTTCTTAGTATCGGGTTATGTGATGAAATATATTTTTTATTGCTATAATCAAAGTATTTATTATTAAATTAGCATTGTATTTTATATAAATGTTATTAATAATGAAAAGAATTTTACTTTTAGCTTTGTTTTTTATATTTGCGATAATGGATGCGCAAATCAATATCAATATTGGTAGTTCAAATGTTGGTGTTGCTCCGGTAAGCAGTTTTTTTTCCTATTCCTATGTACAGCAGATATATCGTAAACAGGAATTAAATGCCAGTACGGCAGGTTCTATTACCGGCCTTACATTTTATGTGGATTCTTCCTCCACCATTACTGAATCTTCAAACTGGACCGTATATCTCGGGCATACTTCAAAAACAGCCTTTTCTTCCGGCACAGACTGGATTCCTGCTTCGCAGCTGACACAGGTATTTACGGGAGCTGTCACCAAAAACAATAATAAAGTCGAAGTTGTTTTTACTACGCCATTTACTTATAATAATGTTGATAATTTAGTTGTTGCAGCAAAAGAAAACTCTCCGAATATTGATATTAATAATTTTGATGAAGCTTTCCATGTCTATCCTCATTTTCCATATTCAACACTGTATTATAAAGGAGATCGCGCTGTAGTGGATATTGCATCTCCTCCCGGAGGAATAAGAGCAGATTATAAATCAGCAGTTACAATTTCAGGTCTTATACCTAATCCTTGTCCTTCTATTATTTATCCGGAAAATAATACTCAAAATGTTTCTCTGTATCCTGGTTTCAACTGGTATCCTGTTTATGGTGCTGCATCCTACAAAGTTTCCGTGGGGACAAGTTCAGGAAGTTCAGATATTATTAATCAGCAGACCGTATCCGGAAATAGCTTTACCCCTTCTGCAGCTCTTCCGGCCGGAACAACTTGCTATTTAAGAATAACATCAGTTTCAGGAGGTATTGAATCTTCAGGATGTTCAGAACTTGTTTTTAAAACTGTACCTCCAACACCTGTAAATGATGCATGTGCGGGAGCATTGCTGGCCTCAGTATTTCCTTACAGCTACACTCAGGATGATGCTGTATCTACAACTAATAATGCAGGAAATATAAGTGTATGTACAAGTAATTGGGACACAGGAATGAATGATGGGACTTGGTTTAAGTTTACGGGTGATGGCAGTCAGTATAAGATTGAGGTGACTATGCCTTCCGGAAGTAGTTATGATCCGCAGGTAGCTGTGTATAGTGGCAGCTGCAGTAATCTGTCATGTACAGGGACTGTAGATACGGGTGGCGAAGGTGATACAGAAACGCTTACCATTACCACTGTAGCCGGAACAGAATATTTCGTAAATGTCGGAGCTTATGAAGATACTATTGATGCTCCTGAAAATATATTTACCCTTACAATAACCAAGCTTTAAACCCTAACAACTCTGGATTGATAATTTAGACACACAATTAAAAAAATGTTGCAGAAGTAATTTTGTAACATTTTTTTTCGATAGTATGAAGAAATAAAGGATGGCTTAATAGTAATAATTTGAATTGTTGGATTTATATATAGATAAGAAATTCAGTATTATAGCATTAAAAATATTGTTAATGCCGGAATTTTTAACAAACTTTAACTCAAAAATGGCATTTATTATGTTGATTAATGCAAGTATTTATCAGAAATTTACCACTTATTTTAAATCAAGCTATGTCAGAGATATATCAAGCTGAAGATATCCGCCAATTGACGGAAAAAGTAAAAGAAAAAAACTACTTATTTACTCTTCTGAGACAGGAAATCAACAAAGTTATTATTGGGCAGGAATACATGGTAGACCGTCTTTTGGTAGGGCTTTTGGGAAATGGACACGTTCTTCTTGAAGGAGTACCGGGACTGGCTAAAACCTTAGCGATAAAAACATTGGCAGATGCTGTTCATGGAGATTTTTCAAGGATTCAGTTTACGCCGGATTTACTTCCTGCAGACGTAGTGGGAACGATGATCTTCAATATCAAAGACAATGATTTTTCTATAAAAAAAGGACCGGTATTTGCAAATTTTGTTTTGGCAGATGAGATCAACCGTGCGCCGGCAAAAGTACAGTCAGCGCTTCTTGAAGTTATGCAGGAAAAACAGGTCACGATTGGTGATGAAACCATGAAGCTTCCAAAGCCGTTCCTGGTACTGGCAACACAAAACCCGATTGATCAGGAGGGGACTTACTTGCTGCCTGAAGCTCAAAGCGACCGTTTTATGCTGAAGTGTACCATCGATTATCCCGCTTTTGAAGATGAAAGACAGGTGATGAGAATGGTTTCAACCTCACATCAGCCGACAGTAAAACCTGTAATCTCCCTTCAGGATATTGTAGATGCGAAAGAGCTAATCAATCAGATTTATCTCGACGAGAAAATTGAAAAATATATCCTGGATATGGTATTCGCAACACGTTATCCGGAAAATTATGGTCTGTCTGAACTTAAGAATTATATCAGCTTCGGAGCTTCTCCAAGAGCATCCATCAACCTTGCTATTGCCTCAAGAGCCTACGCCTTCTTAAAAGGAAGAGCATTTGTCATTCCGGAAGATGTAAAAGCATTGGCAAAAGACGTATTGAGGCACAGAATAGGCTTAACTTTTGAAGCTGAAGCAGAAGAAATTTCAACGGAAGAAATTATTAACAGGATTTTAGCAAAAATACAGGCGCCGTAATGAGGGATGTGATCATAAGAAAAGCAGTTCAGCAGGACTGTGCTGCTATGCTGGATTTGATAAAAGAATTGGCAGAATATGAAAAAGCACTGCATGAAGTAACGGTGACTTTGGATAATTTTACTCAGGATGGTTTTGGTACTTCTCCTGTTTGGGGAGCTTTTGTAGCGGAATATGAAGGAGAAATAGTTGGAATATCCCTGTATTACGACAGATATTCAACCTGGAAAGGAAGAAGGCTGTATCTTGAAGATCTTGTAGTAACTGAAAAGCTAAGAGGAAAGCAGATTGGAAAAAAATTATTTGATGCAACACTGGAATATGGTCAAACCAATAATTACAGTGGAATGGTGTTTCAGGTATTGAACTGGAATGAGCCAGCCATCAATTTTTATAAAAAATACAACACAAAGTTTGATAATGAGTGGTCGAACGTATCCATTGAGTTTAATGACTAACCCAAAACCCGGATACCTCACCCAACATTAAACTTTGAATGTTAAACCTTGAATTTTGAACTCGTCTATGCAGATAAAAGATATTGTAAAAAAAGTAAAGCAGATTGAAATCCGTACCAGAAAAAAGACGGAGGCTGCTTTGATGGGGCAATATCACAGTGCTTTTAAAGGGCAGGGGATGACTTTCTCTGAAGTTCGTCCTTACCAGTTTGGAGATGAGATCAGAAGAATCGACTGGAATAAAACCGCACGTTTCCGTGAACCATTCGTAAAAGTAATGGAAGAAGAAAGGGAACTGACAATGATGATTCTTGTTGATATTTCCGCTTCCATGGATTATGGAACAAAAGTCCAGCTGAAAAGGGAATATGTAGCTGAAATTGCTGCCAGTTTAGGATTTTCAGCAGCTGGTAATAATGATAAAGTAGGATTGATCCTGTTTGCTGATAAAGTATATAAAGTCATTCCTCCTCAAAAAGGAAGAAAACATATCCTTTCCATTATCAGCAATATTCTCACTGCAGATTATGTTCCGGCAGAATCTAAAATAGATAAGGCAATGGAATATATGATGGGAATTTTTAAAAGAAAATCTCTGGTATTTCTGTTTTCAGATTTTGAGGATGCCTATGACTCCAAAATGCTGAGAGTAGCTTCAAAGAAACATCAGTTGCTGGGAATGAGGATTTATGATGAAAAAGATAATGAAATTCCTGACGTTGGGTATGCCCGATTACTTGATGTAGAAACCGGAAAAGAGATCTGGGCCAATACTTCCAGTGCAAGATGGCGGTATACCTTCGCAGAAGCTCAAAAACAAAAACTCAGAGCGCTGGAAGAAGACTTTGCCAACAGCTCCGCCAGTTTTATGAATATCAATACCGGTTCGGATTATTCAAAATTATTGTATAATTACTTTCAGAAAAAATAACATCGGGCTGAGCCCGTAACTTAAAAACATCAGGCGTTTTGCCTTATTATTTAACATTGAGAAAAATACTTTTAATATTATCTTTTCTGATCTGTGCAAATGCTTTTTCACAGATATTATCCTCTAACGTAGAAAAGAAAACCCTTGCTCTCGGAGAAATCAATCATCTTACCATAAAGATTGATAACCTTAATGAGCAGCAGGTAACTTCAGCAGCCAAAAATGAGCTGCTCCCTTTTCATTTTGAAGAAACCAAAGACAGTATCGGACAAACAGCCAACACCTATGAAAGGAAGATAGAATTTGCTGTTTTTGAAGAAGGGAAATTTACCATTCCGGAACTGGAATTCAAAGTAGGTGACAGAATACTTAAAACAATTCCTTACGAAATAGATGTTATTAATACGGCTCAAAAAGCAGATCAGATCAATGATATCATGAATAATAAGCAGGTGAAACTTGAACCCAAAGATTATTGGGAGCTTTATAAGTTTTATATTCTTGCGGCATTGGCTGGTATTGCATTGGTTATTGCCATTATTATGTTTGTAAAATGGGGAAGAAAATCAAAGAGTTCTCCTGTAGTGGCAACCAACCAGACCTTAAAAGAGCTCGACTCTCTTAAAAAGAAAAAATATATTGAAGGAGGAAACTTCCGTTCGTTTTATGTGGAACTGATCGATATTTCCAGAACCTTCATTACAAAACAATACCGCCTTCCGGCAGATGTACTTCTTACCGATGATCTTATTGAGGTCATGAAAAAAAATAATACCATCTCGCAGGACAACGAAAAAATAATAGAAGATGTTTTCCTTAGGGGAGACCTGGTGAAATTTGCCAAAACATTTCCTGATCAGGAAACCATGGAAAGAGATTTTGCCAATATCAGAGATTTTGTGAAAAGATCATCCAAAGATTTAGAATTCGAAAACTTAAGAAAGGATGTTTAATTTTGAGTTTTACAGCCCGTGGTTTTTGCTGCTTTTTCTGCTGTTTATTCCACTTTTAATTAAAGATATTGGAAAAAATAAAAGAAAGGGTATAAAAGTTCCTACCGTAAAAAATATGGATCACAGCGGGAGTATCCAGGGTGTACTTTTTTTGCTGAAAATATCAAAATATATCATTCTTTCAGCATTGATTATTGCCATGGCAAGGCCGAGAACGTTTACCATTTCTCAGGACAGAGATGATACAAAAGGAGTGGATATCATGCTATCCATTGATGTTTCTCTTAGTATGCTGGCGAAGGATCTGAGCCCGGACAGAATTACCGCCCTGAAAGATATTGCTGTAAAATTTGTTCAAAAACGCCCGAATGATAGAATAGGAGTCGTAGCATATGCTGCAGAAGCGTTCACAAAAGTTCCGGTTACCTCAGATCATCAGGTGGTTATTGATGAAATCAAAAACCTGAATTCCGCAGGTCTTGAACCCGGAACGGCTATAGGAGAAGGACTTTCCGTTGCAGTGAATCATTTGATTAAAAGTAAAGCCAAAAGTAAAGTGGTGATCCTGATGACGGATGGGGTAAGCAATATTCAGAATGCGATTCCACCACAGGTTGCTGCCGAACTGGCAAAAAATAATAATATAAAGGTATATTCAATCGGAATTGGAACCAATGGTTATGCGCTGATGCCGACATCGCAGGATATTTTTGGTGATCTCATCTTTACTGAAACAGAGGTTACCATCGATGAAAATACCTTGAGAGAAATAGCTCAGACAACGGGAGGCAGATATTTCAGAGCTACTTCAAACAGCAGTCTGGAAGAAGTATACAATGAAATCAACCAATTGGAAAAATCAGATGTGAAGGTTTCCAAGCTGTACAATTATGAAGAGTATTTCAAAATATTCCTTTGGGTTGCACTGGCCATGCTGGTGCTGGATGCATTGTTGAGATGGGTGTTTTATAAAATTTTAAGCTGATGAGTTGGTCTTTAGGAAATTATTGGTATTTATTTTTACTGTTGCTTCTGCCGTTGTTAGCTTCTTTTTTGATCCGTTTTTTACAATGGAGAAATAAAAAAAGAGAAATTTTTGCTGCCAGCCAGTTTCACGAGAATTTATTCGAAAAAAGATCAGGATTTACAAAGTTTTTTCCTGCATTATATTTATTGGGAACATTATTTCTGATATTCTCTATCATTGATCTTCTGAATGGCTCAGAAGAGGTAAAAAGTACCCAGAAACTGAATAATGTCATCTTTATGCTGGATGTATCCAATTCTATGAATGCTGAAGATATAGATCCAAGCCGTCTGACAGAAGCTAAAAATCTGATGCTGGCTACCATGAAGAAAATGAATAATGACAAAGTAGGTATAGTGATTTTTGCTGGGAATGCCATGTCTATTATGCCTCTTACAACGGATTATAATTCTGCGGAAACTTATATCAGCGGTATTGAAACCAGCTCTATGCAGATTCAGGGGACGGATTTTCTGAAAGGAATGCAGGCTGCTGTTGAAAAATTTAAAAATGTAAGCAAAGGATCCCGGAAAGTGATTCTGCTGAGTGATGGTGAAGATAATGAAGGAAATGATAATGCTGCCATCAGATTAGCTAATAAAGAAGGAATAAGCATTACTTCTGTAGGAGTAGGTACAGATGAAGGTGCTCCGGTTCCTGAATATGTGTTCGGACAGCTGATGGGATATAAAACCGATGCCAACGGTGGTACCGTGATTTCAAAAAGGCAGACAGAAGCATTAAAGAAAATGGCTGAATCCACAGACGGAACTTATATTGACGGAAATAATATCAATGAAGCTCCGGACAGGATTGTAGATGCAGTGAATAAAAAATCTGCCGGTGCGGAAACTATGGTGAAATCACAGAATGCCAATCATTATTATCAGTATTTTCTTGCAGTATCTCTTCTGTTTTTCTTTTTAATTTATATTTTTAATCCTAAAAAAGATTTTAATGTGTAGAATTCCTTTATTTATAGAAGAAATTCTACAAGTACTTTAACCGAACTTTAACAAATAAAACTCTGTTTCTTAACATATAAAGGAATAATTTTGCAAGTGATGAATACTAAAATCATATTTTTATCGTTTATTGTTGCCATTTCTTTCTCAGGCTTCATGTTTGGGCAGGAAAGCTATAAGAATTTAGTGTATGAAGGCAATCAGAAATTTGACGGTAAAGATTATGAAGGTGCCTCTTCGAAATATATGGAAGCGATAAAATCCAATGATAAAGATTTTACCGCTCACTATAATATGGGGAATGCATTGTATAAAAATAAAAAATACGAAGAAGCAAAGGCTGAGTTTGAAAAAGCAGAAAAACTTTCACAGACCCTTCCTGATAAAGCAGCTGCTCTTCATAATTTAGGGAATGCTTATATGCAGATGAATCAGCCGGAAAAAGCGGCCGACTATTATAAAAAAGCTTTGAAGCAGGATCCCCACAGTGAGGTAACCAGAAAAAACTATGAGATTGCCAAACTGAAAGAGAAAGAAAAACAACAGCAAAAAAACGAACAGAATAACTCAGGAAAAGGTGGCGGCGGAAATGATCAGAACAAAGGAGATGATCAGAAAGGCGACAAAGACAAAAAACAGGATCAGGGTAACGGCCCGCAAAACGAAGGTAAAAGTGACCAGGGTGACAATCCTAAGCAGAATCAAAATAATGAAGGCAGAATGCCAAAGAATCTTGAAAATGCGATCTTAGATAAAATAAACGAAAAAGAAAAAGAAACCGCCAGAAGAATTTTAAACAAAAATTCTTATTCGATGCCTGAAAGCAACGAGAAAGATTGGTGATGCAGCATAAATTGATTTACATATTGCTAACGCTGGCATCCGTAATTACTTACGGACAGGTAAATCTATCTATGGATGCAGATAAAACGGAATATGCTGGTAAGGATATCATCAACCTGACCATCGTTCTTGAACTTAACGGTAGTGATCTTGTACAGCAGACAGGTTTCCAGCTTCCGGATCTTTCAAAATTTAATATTATAGGAAGCGGGTCTGTTACGAATACCGTGATTGATCCGGCTACCAATACTTTAATTACCCAAAAAGTCTCCAGAATTGCTCTGGAACCTAAGAAAAAAGGGAAAATAAAAATCGGTTCCGTTCTTGTTACCGTCAACAACAGAATCTATAAAACCGAACCTTTTGATGTCAATATCCGTGATATTGTCGACAGAAGATCTCTGGCAGCAAATACTTCCAATGATGTGTATCTGAACATGGAAATTGATGATCGGGATGTCTATCAGGATCAGCCTACTGTAGCTGTTCTGAGAGTGTATTCAAGAAATATGGATAACCTGAGAAAGGTGAAAAATATCCACCTTCCGCAGCAGGACAATATCAACGTGCATCCTATTAATTTTAATAAGTCTGAGATAGATCCGTCCGGATATGGAAATATGCCTTCGCAGGTTCTGGCCATGTTTATGGTATTTCCTAATGAAGCAGGATATGTGGAAGTTCCCGGAGTATCTGCTTCAGTAAGTACCTATTCCAATAAAACAAAAATTGTTTCCAATAAAGTCAGAATCAACGTAAGAAAGCTTCCTGAAGGAGCTCCCGAATGCTTTAAAAATGCTGTTGGAAACTTTAATGTAAACGTATACAATGCTTCCAAAGAAAAACCGGAAGCCAAAAAGCCTCTGAATGTAGTGGTGAAAGTTTCAGGAGAAGGTAATTTACCTGATATGGAACTTCCTAAGATTGCTGCCTCTCCGGACTATGAAGTTTTTGCCCCGAAAATTACCTCAAAAGTTGCTCCGGGAACTTCCGGAATGAAGGGTGAAATCCTGGCTAATTATGTGATTATTCCTAAAAAATCAGGAGTAATTTCAATTAAAACGGAACAATTTGCTTTCTTTGATCCTGAAAGCAAAGAATACGTAGATCTTGGACAGAAAACACTGGATCTGAACGCATTTTCCCACGACCAGATTTTGGAAGCACGTTCTACAGTGGAGAAAGTAAATGAATATACCAATAACCTTTTGGAGACGGTCAATACTCCAGTATTAAAAACCACTTCTTTTAAAGTAAAAGAAAAAAGCAAATTCCACTGGAATATTCTTCTGACCAATATTGCTATTCTGATCAGCTTATTCGTTGCATATCTGCTATTTAAAAATTGGCAAAAAAAACGTACATTAGTTAGGGAAACTGTACCGTCAAAACCTTTAGGTTCAGTGGCCGAAACAGAAAAAGAGATCAGAGAATTGATGAAAACAGATATCAATGATTATTTTGGATATCTGGAAAACCTTAAAGATAACGGAGAGTATGAAAAGTTCTTTGTAACGCTGGAAGAATTGGATGAGGAAGTAAGAAGCCAGTATTTCCAAGGCTCTACCCCTGAGTTTAAGACTTTTCTTGAAAAACACAAGGGTTCTTCAGTTGCAGATGAATACAGCAGACTGCAGCAGAAAGTTCAGATGGAAAAATACAATCCTGTGAAATCTGCTGAAGCTTTGGAAGAACTTTTGAAAACTATTGTTAATTTATATTCACAAATTAGCAAATAGTCAGTTTATTTTCATATTTTTGCGAAATTTTTAATTACAAAGAGATGGAAATTTTTGATGGTTTTTCTTTTAAAGAGATTGTTACCAGCTTTATGGTTCTTTTTGCCGTTATCGATATCATCGGCTCAGTTCCTATTATCGTAAGCCTTCAGCAGAAGTTTGGACAGATTGAAGCCGGAAAGGCTGCCATTACTGCGGGAGCAATTATGATCGTTTTCCTGTTCGTAGGAAATAAGATTCTGAAGCTTATCGGAGTGGATGTAAATTCCTTTGCCATTGCCGGAGCTTTTGTGATTTTTGTCATAGCCCTGGAAATGATTTTAGGAATTGAAATCAATAAAACCACTGAAGCAAAGGCTGCATCCATTGTACCCATCGCATTTCCGCTGGTTGCAGGAGCCGGAACCCTAACAACCGCACTGTCTCTGCGAGCTGAATTTCATGATATTAATATTATCTGCGGAATCATTCTTAATACAATTTTCGTATATTTGGTGCTGAAATCAGCGAAATGGCTGGAGAAGAAAATTGGGGATGCTACTTTGATGATCCTTCAGAAAGTTTTCGGAATTATCCTTTTGGCAATTTCAATTAAATTATTCACCGCAAATTTTGCTCAACTCGTGCAGAATTATATTAATTTTTAAGAGTCATGAAGAAGTTTTATAAAGTATTTTTAGTACTGTTTATCGTATTCATCGCCATCAATCTTTATGCTATCAACTGGCAAGCGACAGATATCCTTGGAGATGAAGATAACATCAAGTTTGTATTCTCTGCTGGCGCTGCTGCCATAGGCCTTATCCTGCTTTTTGTAATGGATACCTGGAGCAGAATCGGTGTAAAGAAATAAATTGATTATTTCAATATAGATATAGACCTCTTTCTTTTGAAGGAGGTTTTTGTTTTTTAGGTGGTAGATAAAAGGAATTAGGTAGCAGCGATTAGGAATAAGGGATTAGAAATTAGGTGTCTTAAATGCAATACTGTTTTTTTGTATCAATAGGAACGGGCTTTAGTCCGTTCAAAAGAAGGAAATATATTCCATTGGCTTTGGAGCCAAAACTATAATTATCGCAATATTCTCACTTAGGTTTTTATGAATGGTCATAAACTCGTTTTACTCAGTAAGAAAATGCGCGCAAATATCTGTGCAAATCTGTGCGATCTGTGGGAGAATCTAAAAATATCAGGAAATAACCAGGTTTTTCAATATCGCTTCAGACTTCAGTTCTGTTTCTCTCCATTCCTTTTCCGGATCACTTTGAGCTGTTATTCCGCCTCCTACAAAAACATGTACCGAGTCTTTATAAAGTCTTGCACAACGCAGATTGACAAAGTACAGAATACTCTCATCCGTTTCAACCTTGATATAACCTGCATAAAATTCACGGGGAAATTTTTCATATTTACGGATATTCTCATTGCAAAAATCTTTTGGAATACCGCAGACTGCAGGAGTAGGGTGCAGATCCTGGATAATTTTATCAAGATCTTCAGGTTGTATACTGGTTTTAAAATCTGTTCGTAAATGTTTGATATTACCGGAAATATGGTCATAGGTTTCCGATTGTTCTACATGGTCAGAATAGTTTTTAAGAATATCCTGAATGTAGGCAGTAACCGGCTTTTGTTCTTCAATTTCTTTCTCAGACCATTCCTCAGACACAGGAAGAGTTCCGGCAAGAGCCATGGTTTCAAATTCGTGAGTCGTTTTATTAAACTTCCCTAATACTTCTGAGAAAGCTCCCATCCATGCATTTTTCCCATCATTAAACAGATATCTGAAAGCATTGGGGTAATTTTTACATACATTTTTGAAGCTCTCTTTATAATCGATGGAACTAAAGTCTTTGAAAATCTTTCTTCTGGAATAAACCAGCTTTGGCAGGTGATTTTCTTTAATCACTTCGATCACTTTCTGTAAGGTTTCGCAGTATTCATCTTTTGTTTCGGCAGAAGAATTTGTAGAATCACTGATCAGGTTTTCGTTGGTAACAGAAATATGGGCAAATTCAACAGTATCAATTTCACAAATTTCTCCGTTGAAGCTGATTTGATCCAGGCCGTTATAAGAAAAAAAGTTGACAGCATTTTTTGTATTATTTTCATCAGCAGACAGGAGTCTCTCGTCAAAAGGAAGTTTGAAATAAATCATGAGTTATGAAAGATTTTGAAAAATCATCATGGAAATACATAGAAATTCCCGTTGTGATTTTCCTTTTTACAAAGGTATTACTAGTCTTAAAGATGTCAAAATAAAAAGAGCTTAAATTTAATTTAAGCTCTTTATTTTTTATGTTGCTGCAACTTATCTGTGAATAATATTATTCGTCATTGTAGTATGATTAATCAAAACGCCTTTTTCATCACGGATTTCAATTTCAGAGACATGCATGGTTTTGCCTTTTCTGATAAAACGTGCGGTAGCGGTTACAATACCATCTTTTTTACTTCTTAAATGATTGGAGTTGATGTTGGTTCCCACTCCATAATATTTTTCACCATCGATAAAAATATTAGACAGGCTTGACCCTAATGTTTCCGCTAAAACGCAGCTGGCTCCTCCATGCATGATGCCAAACGGCTGGTGGGTTCTTGGGAGAACAGGCATTGTGGCTGTAAGGGTTTCATTTTCCAGATCAATATCGATGAATTTGATTTCAAGTGTTTTAGCAAGAGTTACGTCTCCCCAGTTATTGATGAATGCTAATATTTCTTCTTTTGTCTGACCTTTCATTTTAATAGTTGATAAATGATGATTAATTTTGCTTCTAGCTTCTAGCTTCTAGCTTCTAGCTTCTAGCTTCTAGCTTCTAGCTTCTAGCTTCCAGCTCGGTTCCCATAATATTGGGATTCCAGTTGGCCGGAACTTTTGGAACAATGTCATTTTTTACATAATAGTCCTGGATTTCCTGCATGATTTCTGAAAAAGGTACTGAGGCTATTCTTTCATAAGGAATGGTGTAACCCAGATACACAATTTTTCTTTTAAAATCTCCTGCTGCCAGAACGATAGGAACTTTTGCTGCCAAAGCCATGTGATAGAATCCTTTTCTCCATTTCGGTACCCAGCTTCTGGTTCCTTCCGGAGTAATAACAAGACTGAAATCTTCCTTTGCAAACTGGTTGGCCACGAAATTCACAAGGTCGTTTTTCTGGCTTCTGTCGATTCCTATACCTCCAAGTCCTTTTACGATACTTCCATACCAGGCTTTGGTGTGCGCATCTTTGATGATAATTTTTAAAGGTTTTTCCAAGGACCAATAGGCGAAATTTCCTAAAATGTACTCCATATTATGGGTATGTGGTGCAACCACAAGGATACACCTGTTCAGGTTGTTGACATCACCCTGCAGGACGACCTTCCAACCTAATAATTTTAACATTGCTTTGCCTAATAGCTTTTTCATAGATTTCCCGGATTAAAAACAAAAAAGTATAACCAAACTTTGGTTATACTTTACAAATATATTGAAATATTATCGCTCTTAAAACAAACCGCTAATTAAATCTACGATTTTCATTACGAATTCCATTGCAAATTGTATCATGATAAGGCTGCGTTTTTGATTGGTTGGTTATTAAATTTTAGCTTTACGAAATTAAAACTTTTTTTTCACATAAGAAACTAAATGGAGCTTTATTTTCACTTTTCTGAGAGAAGAAGGGTGTGAATTTCAAACGGTTGCCATCCACCCACACCTTCTACCACTCTCTGAAGTTAATTATTTAGTTTGTATGGAAATTTCGTTTTTTCCGTCTTTGATTTTGATGTCCATATCTTTATTTGATTTTTTAATATTGGACACTGCAGAATCAATAACTTTCTTTGCCTGGTTGTTCGGAACTTTTTTACCGTTTACAATGATGCTGTCTTTGTCATCAGAGTTGTACTCAATGCTGGAACCGTTTACCGTGATTTTATTTTTTTCGATTCTGACACCGTTGTTGTCTTCATCACTGTCCTGATCATTATCATTGATTCCGTCTCCGTCTAAGTCTCCGTCCATGTTGATACGGTCTTTTTTCATCGATATAACCACCATTTTCTGAGGAACTACAAGTTCATAATCAAGGCTGTAATCTCTGAATCTGTGCTCATATGGATACTTGATGTAGTTCGGAAGTAATACTTTATTGTTGACCACTTCTACAGGAACTGTAAGCTGGATAGGGAAGTTATACCCTTTTCCTTCTTTTTTGATGATCAGATACGGTGTTTTGATGTCCGGTTTTCTGGTTACATCTACAGAAATATAATCTTCTTCATACACTGATTTTTTATCAGAATAAATATCATTGTCATACGCTTTGAAGCTTTGAGGAATGTTGATCTGTTTTACATCTACATACACTGTATCTGAAGTAGTATTGATGGCAACATTTTCTACATCTTCCTTACTTCCTCTGTAGATCATATCTTTCTTAGCCATGCTGATACCGAAGTAAGTTCCAAGACCGATCAGAAGAAGGAATAAACCTCCTACAACCCATCCGATATTTCTCAGTTTTGTTTTCGGAGAGAATATTTTGATACTTAACAAGCTGAAAAGGATTGCCGGAATTAAACTTCCGATCACCATCATCGCAGCCAGTACTTTATCCAATCCCTGATCATCCATATAGAATCTGATCTCATTAGCTCCCGGGAAGTCTGTGTCCATTGCGAAAAGGGCAAATAATACAAACACTCCGATAATGCTGCTTACAGCCATCAATACAAAGAATCCTCCTACAATATACTTAAATACATTCCAGATTCCGCTTCCTGCATTGTTGATGTACGGCTTGTTTTCGTTATAGATTTCTCCGACCCTCTGAGTAGATTCATTGGCAAACTGTACCAATTTATTAGACTCATTCTTAAGATTGTCGAAGTTCATAGGCTTTCCCTGCATTTTCAGGAAATCTGCTGCTGTTTCAGCTTTTGGAAGTACGATCCAAAGGATTACATATAGAAGACCTATTAATGAAGAAGAAATGGCTGCTGTAAAAATTCCTAATACGAAGATTCCCAGCCAGATTGCTCTCATGGTAGTAATATCCATTCCTACGTACTGAGCTAAGCCTGCGCAGACTCCGGCAACTTTTTGTTTTTCGGGATCACGGAACAGCTGCTTTTTATCGGTATAATGAGTTCCTGAATTATAGTTTCTGGCAGATGTTTTTTCAGAATAATACGCTTCTTCCTGCTCTTCGATTTTTTCAGGGCTTCCGATCTGTGCGATTACCCTTTCTACATCGGTATCGTTGATCACTTCACGTTTTCCTAAAGAATCTTTGAAAATTTCCACCATTCTTATTTCTATGTCATGCATTACTTCATCAGCCTCAGAAGCATCCAGAGAGCTTCTCAGTGCGTTCAGGTAATCGCTGAGCTTTATATATGCGTGTTCTTCTATGGTAAAAGAAAAACCTGCGAGTCCTATTGAGAGTGTCTTGTTCATAGCTTTGTTTTTTAATTTTGTTGGGTGATTTGGTTTACTGAGGCTGTCAGTTCATTCCATGTATTGAGAAGTTCATCCAGGAAAAGTTTTCCTTTTTCTGTGATCTGATAATATTTTCTGGGTGGTCCTCCGGTAGATTCTTCCCATCTGTAAGAGAGAAATTCTCCGTTTTTAAGTCTTGTAAGAAGAGGGTAGAGGGTCCCTTCCACTACATCCAGTTTTCCTTTTTTCAGTTCATCAATAAGATCAGAAACATACATTTCGCGGTTATTGATGAGACTTAGAATACAGAATTCCAGAATTCCTTTTCGCATTTGCGCTTTGGTATTTTCGGTATTCATCTTTGATAAGTTTTGTTAATTAGTTATATTTTTAGAAAAATGCCCCTAGCTAGCTGAGCCTATTCCAATTTTAC
Source organism: Chryseobacterium sp. X308 (assembly GCF_020733145.1). NCBI lineage: Bacteria > Pseudomonadati > Bacteroidota > Flavobacteriia > Flavobacteriales > Weeksellaceae > Chryseobacterium > Chryseobacterium sp. X308. The sequence goes on along the minus strand of NZ_JAJFZH010000011.1, from coordinate 12,555 downwards.
ATTACAAAGATATGTAAATAAAATGGTATTATGCAATACAAAGTAGTGAAACTTTTAAAATAAATAATTTAAAATACTGATAATCAGATGAATAATTTTTATCATGATTTTTAAGTAAAATGAATTTTGGTTGAAAATGGCTGAAAAGTTTAAATTTTTTTAATGAGATTGAGAGAAATGAAGAGAAAAAAATGAACTTTTATTAATTATTACTCATTACCCATTACTGATTACTCATATCATAGCCCCGATAGCAGCGGTTACCCCACAGCAGCCACGGCTTTAGGCAGGCGCGAGGAGTATGAGCGGATAGCGGGAGAAAGCTTCTTATCTGTGAATACTGTTTTATGGAAAGGGAAATTCTGGCAGATAATGAGAACGTGGATTTTGAGATCGGTATTATGATTCGTATTTTTGTTAGAAATAAAAAAACATCCAAATCATTCCTATTACCATGAATATTTTAAATAAGTACAGGCACTTATCAGTATTTCTTTTGGGACCGCTCTGTTTCGGGCAGTATCAGTTTGAAATTAAAAATGTATCAAAGAACTATGATGCAGTCATTCAGACAGAAAACTGTTACGATGACCGATGTGGAGGAAAAGGAACGGTGGAACTGTTTGACCATAAAAACAGCAAAGTACAGACTTTTGTTTCTGATGATCTTGTTGTATATGCGGAACAAGGCCAAAAACTGGTTCGCGGGAAATTGATTCCGCTTTCAAAGGATCAGCGTAGTGTAATTGTAGATGATTTTAATTTTGACGGCACCGAAGATGTAGCGATAAGAAACGGAAATATGGGAAATTACAGTTCGGCTTCTTATGATGTTTATGTATTCAATACTACAAGAATGGCATTTGTAAAAAGTGAAGAACTTACAGATCTGGGCTCAAACGGTTTTGATTTTTTTGAAACAGACGCCAAACGAAAGCGTCTTATTTCCTACGGTAAGTCCGGTTGTTGCAGGATTTTTACAACAGAATATGCCGTTATTCCGAACAAAGGGCTGGAGAGAGTGCTGGAAAAAGAGGAGGATATGACCAATGAGGATCAGGTAAAGGTCATAACGAAAGAAAAGATCAATAATAAATGGATTACCAGAACAAAGGTATATCCGTCAGATCAATATAACAGAAATAAAAAGTAAGATGAAAATTCAGAAAGAGATAGATTTTATTCTGGCAGTAGATGCGCTTAAAAATGTACAACGAAGAAATTATAATGCAGACGATTCCCGAAGAGAGAATACGGCTGAACATTCCTGGCAGATCATTATTCTTGCCCAGATCCTTTATCCATATGCTAAAAACCGAGCTGATATTGATTTGCTAAGAGTGATAAGAATGCTTTCCATTCATGATCTTGTGGAAATAGAAGCCGGAGACACTTTTATTTTTGATGAAAAAGCTATGGTCGGAAAGTTTGAAAGAGAGAAAGCTTCAGCCCAAAAGATCTTTGGAATTCTGGATGAGCCTTTACGTACAGAATTTTTTAACCTGTGGCTGGAGTTTGAGGAAGAGAAAACACCGGATGCTATTTTTGCCTGTGGAATCGATAGAATTATGCCGTTTATTTTAAATTCCCATACTACAGGAAAGAGCTGGACAGAAGCCGGAGTGACGGAAAGACAGATCCGGAATATGCTTGAAAATGCAATCAGCAGAGCATCAGACGAAATGGGAGAGGCTTTTGAACTTTTATTGAACAGAAGTCTGGAAACAGAAAAGGTATTGAAATAATGTCAATGAAAATATTTAAAGCTTCGGGCGGCCAAAGGCCGCCCGAAGCTTTATAATTTATAGTATCTGGATTGGTTTCTTGAATTCGTCGATGGCTACAAAAGTAAAATCACCTACAATAGCTTTTTCTCTTTCATAGGAGTACATCTGTTCAGTGTAAATTTCAACATTAACCTTCATACTGGTTTTTCCCACGTAGGAAACTTTCCCGATCAGTTCCACAATAGTTCCGGCAGGAATAGGTTTTTTGAAATCGATCTTATCACTGCTCACGGTTACCACTCTTTTTCTGGCAAAACGGGTTGCGGTGATAAAAGCTACTTCGTCCATCAGCTGCATGGCAGTACCTCCAAAAAGGGTATCGTAATGATTGGTTGTGTTTGGGAAAACCGCTTTAAAGATTCTGGTTTCGGATGCTTCAATTCTTTCTTCTGTAGTCATATATCATTATTAATTAAAGCGAAATGAAAGGATACTAAAACAACAGAATAATGACAGGAACTTATAGAATTCCTGAAACAATCCATCAGATCAATACAACTTCAAATCGCGAAAGTTACATGTTTAAGAAAAAGGCAGGTCTCCTGACTTGTAACATCATTTATCTCCTTCCCATGCCTCGCACAGTGGATCTTTGATAAAGACTTCAGTTACTTTACAGTTGCGCGACAGTCCGTGATTTTCACACGGTTCCCTTTTAATCTGCAGTGATGCAGAACCAATTTCTGTGATGAATAAGCGTAAAAACTTTTCGAATGCAAAAATAATGAATTTATTCCGGATTATGATAAATAATCTGACTGATTACTCTTCCCTTCTTAATTGTCCAGAGTGTTGTATATCTGTTTTCCCCTGAACCATTGATCATATAAAGGAAAATATTATCATTGTCGAGAGAAGTTACCCCGATGTTCTCAAAATCCATGGTAGGCTGGAACATGTTTTTGATGGCTTCCCTTACAAAAACAGAGCCTCTTCCGGGCTGCTGCACTCTGATGGATTTGATTTCGGTCATTCCTTCAGGAAGGTCATTACCAATTCCCCATGGTTTTACTTTATCAATCGTAAGAATTTTTCCATCTGCATCTTTTTCCTTTTTACGGTAACCTGCATTGGAAGGGTAAATATCAATCACTACTTTGCTTCTTTGGGCAGTAGGGATTTTAGGATCGGAATTGTCGGTAAAAATCAAAGATCTTCCGTTTTTAGATTTGGATGGAGTATAGGCGGGAAGCTGGTCCACATAGGCAATACGTCCTTTATTCACCATTCCTTCTTTATCCAGAGTTTCATAACGCACAAAAGGTTTGTCGTCATCCTGTTTTTCGGGATATTTGATCCAGATCCATTCCGTTTCTCCCGGAGCCGGCTTTACATAAACAAATACATCACCTTTGCGCATACGGATCTTATCTACAATTTTTCGGTAGTCGTCTTTATGTACGCGTACGTTGGCATATCCTTCCTCAGCTTTTACCACTCCAAAAGGAACTTTAGTCTGTCCTTTTACAAAGACAACAGATAAGATACTGAAAGCAGATAAATAGAATGCTTTGTTTATGAAAGTCATCATGAAATTTTTTTGATCCCTCAAATATATAAATTAAATGCTTTTCGGAAGATAATTATACCGTTGCAGTTCTTTTAAATCTTGTATTTGTTTCAGATAGCCTTCACGCAGAAGAAATATTTGGTGTGAAATATCAAGAACTTCCTGATAATTATGATCAGAAATAATGAATCCCTTATACGCAGACTGTTCAATGATTGCAGCTTTCAATGCTGCAGAAATTTTCGGAGAAAGGCTATGGAAAGGTTCGTCCAGTAAAACAAAATCAGCTTCAGAATAAATTGTCATTAAAGCTTCAATGACTCTCTGTTCACCTCGGGAAAGATTTTTAGGTTTTTCTGACAAAAAAGGACGGATCAGATCTGAAGTCAATAATAGATCTGTATTTTTCTTATTGCAAAAAAGAGGAATTAAGGTTTTAATGGTATTGTACTTCGGTAAGAAAATATCCTGTGGCAGGTAAGCAATTCTGTTTTTTCTATCGGAAATGCTTTTCAGAACTTTGTCATTGTATCTTATAAACTGGGTATCACTACTGACAGTTCCAAAAATAATTTTTAATAATGTTGATTTTCCGGCACCATTTCTGCCCAGAATTCCAATAATCTTTCCGGTTTCACATCCTAAATAAATATCCCGCAGGATATTATTATCTTTAAAAGACTTGGTTATGCTGTCAATATGAAGCTTACTCATAAAATTCCTGTTATTATTTTGATAATCACACAGACAGATACTGTGAATCCCCAAAGGAAACTTCTGGAAAACCCTAAATTGGCATAAAAGTAATATTCGTTTTTAAACCTGAGTTCATATATAAAATAATGAAGGACAGGAGATATTAAAAGAAAACTCAATCCAAAGTTCTCAATATTGAAAGAGGATAAACAAGAAGCTAATAAAGAAAATATCAAGGTGGGAATTATTATTTTTTTATAAAAAATCCAGAGAGTAGAAATACTTTTGAACATATATTAAAGCATAGAGTTTCTGTGTGTTTTACACTTTATTGTCAAAAATATTAAAAAATACAATGCTATATGGAGAAAGTATGAGCTATATTCGAAAAAACACCCTATTTTTCAAGAAAATTTTAAAACTAATAAACATGACCAAAAAACTACTTTTTGTATTCTCTTTTATGTTGGGAATATCCAGCTTTCAGGCAACTCACAAAATAGATGAAGAATCCCAATCTTTATTGTATTGTGATACCAATGCTCCAACAGGGCTTCAGATGTCGAATATAACGCTTACAACGGGAACAGTTACCTGGACTGCAGATCCCAATACACCCAATAACAGGATCAGATACAGAATACCGGGAACTACTACATGGATGGCAGCTGATGTTGCCTCAGGACAAAATTCTTTCACAATTACAGGTTTGCAACCTTGTACAACGTATGAAGTACAGGTTGTGAAAGTGTGTACGACACAGGGATTATGGTCTAATCCTATATTTTTTACGACTACCATTAATTATTGTGCAAGTGCTTCTACAGATACCACGATGATGCATATTTCCAATGTGACTGTAAATTCTACAGGAGTTAACACACCAATGGTAAGTGACTCCGGACCTTCCAATTATACTGATTACAGAAGTGATCTGAGTCGTAGAGTTAAGTTTTTTATAGGAAGTACAGGAAATAAGCTTTCAGTAACCAATACGTGGATGGGGACACCCGGGACAACAACAGTAACGGCGTGGATTGATCTTAATGCCAACGGAATTTTTGAATCCAACGAAAGAGTGATGGTGGCCAATAATGTTACTCAGGCTGCTCCGGCTGTATCTGTGTTTACGATTCCAAGTCTGGCAGCAGTGACACTATGTGGCGTTACCATGAGGGTTATTTCCAGTCAAACAATACCTTTAGATGCCTGCAGTACATTTACCTATGGGGAAGTTGAAGATTATGGAGTAGATTTAATCAATCTCACCCTTGGATTGGAAGAATCAGGAAGGTCTGTAAAAACTGAAATTTATCCTAATCCCACATCTGATATTTTAAATATCTCCGGAATTTCAGAAGCTGCCGATTATGAAATTTATAATATAGCAGGACAGAAAATTGACGAAGGAAAAGTTTCAAATCACCATGTAAACCTTAACCATTTATCAAAAGGAGTTTATTTTATCCAGCTGAAAGATAAAGAAAAGGTAACCCGATTAAAATTCATTAAGAAGTAAAAATAAAAAAGAGAGAGTACCTTTGGGTGCTCTCTCTTTGTATTTGCGCTAATTTAATTTCTTATTTATTAAATTCTTTCAAGTTCATCTGCATCAATGGTTGTCTTGAAAGTTCCGTAATTGACAATCACTTTGTTTCTGGAAATTTTCTCAATGGTTCCTACACTGGTACTTCCTGTAATACGGACACGTTGTCCGATTTTCATCCATACGGCACGATCGGTTTTACGCTTTTCCTCAAGTTTTTCATTGGTTTCAGCAATTTTTTCAATCACTTCTTCTTTTTTCAGCTGTTGAGTGATTTTTCTCTTAACAACCTGAAGGCGCTTGGATTCATCCTTGTCTGTCCCCAGTTTTCGGAATTTTTCCTGTTCAAGAAGCTTTACAAAATCTTTTACCACATCCTTTCTGGATTTTCCTTTGGTATAGCTGTCGATGAATGCTTCAATCTTATTTCCGAACTGAAGTTTGCGGTGTTCCTCTTCATACAGTTTCTGGAAATTGAAAAGTTTCTGCTGAAGCTGGTCATTCAGTTTCTGAAGGTTATCACGTTTATCTTCTACGGATTCTTTTCTTTCGGCAAGATCGGATTTCAGTTTCTCAACCTCAAATTTTTCCTGCTGCAGTTTTACAATCGTCTTATCAAGATTCACAATATCATGCTCTACCTTTTTCTTGGCCGAATGGATGATAAATCTTGGAATTTTATTCTTTTCTGCAACTTCAAAAGTAAATGAACTTCCTGCCTGCCCCACTTCAAGCTTATACATCGGCTCCAGTGTTTCTTCATTGAAAAGCATGGCTGCATTCTGGGCGTTGGGAAGCTGTTCTATCACCAGTTTAATATTGGTATAGTGCGTTGTGATAATGGCAAAACTCTTTTTATCATAGAAAAACTCCATGAAACTTTCTGCCAGCGCACCTCCAAGCTCCGGATCAGAACCTGTACCGAACTCATCAATAAGCAATAGCGTATTGGCGTCTGCTTCACGGATGATTCCTGACATTTTCTTCAACCTCGATGAATAGGTTGATAAGTGGTTTTCAATAGATTGGTTATCACCAATATCCGTCATAATTTTCTCAAAGAAAAACATTTCAGATTTTGGATGAACCGGAACCAGAATACCACTCTGAATCATCAGCTGTAATAATCCTACCGTTTTCAGGGTAATTGACTTTCCACCGGCATTCGGACCGGAAATACAGATGATCCTGTTATGTTCTGTTAAGGTAAGTGTCTGAGGGTGAATGGTTTTGTTCTCGACTTTGTTTCTTAACCATAAAAGAGGATGATAAGCATCTTTTAATCTCAACGTTTTATGATGATTGATTTTTGGAAGAACTCCGTTAATCAGTTCACCAAATTTCGCTTTAGCTCTCGTAAGATCAAGGTCAAAAATATACACCTGATATCTCCACAGCTGAGGCTGAAATTCTGCCAGTTCTGCTGTAAGCTTACGGAGAACTTTATCAATTTCTTTTTTCTCTTCCTCTTCATTCTCACGAAGTTTGAAATAGTGCTTTACAACACTGTCCGGCTGAATATATGTGATGGAACCTGTTTTGGAAATTCCTAATGTTCTTCCGGCAACCCTTTTTTTGAATCCTGACTTTACTGCCAGAACCCTCTGGTCGTCAATAATCGTTTCCCGGATATCATCCAGAAAGTCACTCTGTCCGTACGTGGTAAGAGCGCGGTTGAAATTTTCCTGGATTGCTTTTTTAGCAAGCTGAATTTCGGTTCTTATCCCTTTCAGAGCTGGGGAAGCTTCGTTTTTTACTTCACCAAAACGGTTAAAAACCTTATCCACCTTCTCAATGATCTCTTTTCTGAATTCCAGTACAGAAACTTCTTCCAATAAAGTAGGAAACGTTTCCGGCATGGTTGGGAAGAATTTCTGAAGTCTTCCGATCTGTTCCGTGATGGTTTTTATTTTGATGAAAGCAGCATTTTCCAGACGGTAGTTCTCGATCAGCATCAATTTCAGCTCACTTTCAATATCTTCATACTCATCAAACGGAATCGCATTTGAACTTTCAAAACTCGACAGATATTCTGAGGTTTTTTTTAATGAAAGTTCCGCCTCGTCAATTTCCATCGGACGAAGTTGAAGAATTTTTTCTCTTGTTTTCGGAGAATACGCAAATGGGGAGATTTCCGCGAGCAATTGCGGAAACTCTAATTCGTCTAAATCTTCTTTATCTATATACACAGTGCAAATTTAGTGAGAATTTTGATTATTACGTATATCTGAGAGATTTACAGAATAAATTAACCGGGATTTAAAGTTTTAACACTAAAAAATAAACCAATGATATTCTTTTATTAAATTTGAAATATGAAACTGGAAACCCAAAGATTATTACTGAGAGATATCAACGAAAGTCATGTTGATGATATTTTGCGAATCCGAAGCAATGAGGTGATCAATCGGTTCGTTATAAGGAAATCTCCTGAAAATAACTACGATGCGCTCCAGTTTATTCTGACGATTAAAGAAAAAACTAAAAATAACCAAACCATCTATCTGGGAATTTCTTTAAAAGATCAGCCGAACCTTATCGGAACCATCTGTCTCTGGAATTTTTCTGAAGACCGTAAAACAGCAGAAGTTGGTTATGAATTACTACCCGAATACCACAGGCAGGGAATCATGTCTGAAGCTTTGAAGGCCGTTCTGGATTTTGGATTTAACGAACTGCATTTACAGGAAATTGTGGCTGTTACCAACAAATTCAATGAAAGCTCAAAAGGGCTTCTTTTAAAACATCATTTCATTTTGCAGGAAGGAAAGCAGGATGAAGGTTTTCCGGATAATATTATTTTCAGACTGCAAAAAGCCTCTCGCAGCCCTTATCAAATCTAGCTGGTTTTTCTTTATCTTTATTGCCGATTGAAAGTACATATGAAAAATGAAGTAAAATCTTTAACGGGGCTTAGAGGAGTTGTTGCATTATGGGTAGCTTTTTTTCATTTTAGTTTTTTCAGGAACGAATTTATTCAGAATATAGTAGGAAAGGGGTATGTAGCGGTTGATATCTTTTTTGTATTAAGCGCTTTTCTACTGACGGTTTCCTATTCCGGAAAGTTGAAAGATCTGAATTATAAAGGAGTTGAGGTTTTTTATAAAAAAAGAATCAACAGGATTTATCCTGTATATATTATATCAGTTATTTTTATTGCATTGTTTTTAGTGAAGACTTCTGTAGCAGGATTTCTCATTAATGCTGCCTTATTACAATGCTTTTTTAATCCGGATTATCTGTTGAATGTTGTCTACTGGTCGCTGAGTACAGAATGGATTTGCTATCTGATATTCCCCTTTATGTTATGGTTTGTCCTGCAGTATAAAATACGCAGCGAAATTTTAATTATTACCAGTTTGGTTTTGAGGTTTGCACTTCCGTATTTACCCGGCCATTTATATATAGGTTCTGAGCATCCCATGGAAGTAGGGGAATCACCAAGATACCTTGATCTTCCATACGGTCTTGTTTCTCTTCTAAGGACAATTTCTTCTTATTTTCTTGGTATTGGGGCTGCCCTTTTACCACAATTTAAAATGAAGAAAGAAAATCTGATCATGTATATCATTCTCATATTATTTGTATCCATGTTGTTTGTGGAAAAAGGATTATTGTTTATTCCTTTGCTATCAGCATTGATGATCAAATACCTTTATGAAGGAAAGTCAAATCATCTAAAAGCATTTTTAGAAACCAAAGTCATCTATTTATTGGGAAATATCTCTTATTCATTATATATTATCCATTATATGGTGAAGAAACAGGATTTTGTTATTGTGAATAATTATCATCTTAATAATCTCTTGTTAATCTCTTTTTCATTATTGCTGTCTTACTTTTCCTATATGGTGATTGAAAGAAAAGTAAAGATATTTAAGGTATAATGGAAGCCCTTATTTTAATATTATTATTTTTGCACTATGACCTGGACAGAAATTTTAGCCCCGATAAAAAGTACGGAATACTTTACAACCCTTTGGGAGAAAGTGAAGAATGAATATGCAACAACCAAAGTTTTTCCACCAAAAAATCAGATCTTCAGAGCATTGGAACTTACTGCTTTTGATGATGTTGAAGTCGTGATTATTGGGCAGGATCCTTACCATAATGATTATCAGGCGAATGGTTTATGCTTTTCTGTTTCCGAACAGGTTGCCGCACCGCCATCCCTTAAAAATATTTTTATTGAGTTAAAAGATGATCTGGGAGTAGTAAGGACTTCCAAAGAACTTGATGATTGGGGAAGACAGGGCGTTTTACTGTTGAATGCTACCTTAACGGTTCGTGCTCATTCACCCAATTCCCATAAAGACCTTGGCTGGGAAAAATTCACCAACTTTATTATTAAGGAGATTTCAGATAAAAAAGAGAATGTAGTGTTTGTATTGTGGGGCGCTTTTGCACAAAAAAAAGCCGAACTCATAGATCCGGCTAAACATTTTATTCTGAAATCGGCACACCCTTCACCCTTTTCTGTGCACAGAGGTTTTTTTGGAAGCAAGCCTTTCTCAAAAATTAATGAATATCTTGTTTCCAAAGGGAAGAAGCCTATTTCGTGGTAGAATCAGCTGATGGTTCAGCCTTTTTTATTGTAATTCCGATTTTATATTTTCCGGCTAGTGCTTTTGTTCCGTCCTGTGATTTCGGATACGGAGCAATATCCTGTAATGTAATCGTGTAACCATTAAATTCTGTCGACTGGTGGTAATTTCTTGCCGGAAAATCCCCGCTGGCGAGGTTCAGAATCATCGGCCGGGTAGAAGTTCCCATGACTTCCACCTGAGCAAGAGCAACGCCCGACCAGATACAATTGACTCCTTCAGGACAACGGCTGTCTTCAGAAACCCCTTTGAATGTCACATTCATCTGGTATTCTCTTAAAAACTTATTCTCGCCTTCACTCAGGTAGATAATACCATCTTTCTGATTATCAGGACTTGTTGATTTTGTGCCTGTAGACATTTCAGGGGATTTTGTATTAATTCTGGATTTCTTTTGGGCATCGCATCCTGTTAATGCAAATATTCCCAGACTGAGTATGATAATTTTATGGAACATAGTTTCTTATATTTAATTAAATGACGTTGAACATATCAAGTAATACTACCAAAAACATTGCCACTCCTACCACAAAGCTGAATCCGGTTCCGTAAATGAATCCAATCAGTGCTCCTTTGGTAGATTGTAAGGCCTTATTCATATCCTTACTGTCGTGAAGTAATTCACCAATAAATACCCCTGCAAACATTCCTATCAGAAAACCTAATGGAATCGGAATAAATATCCCGACAATGGTTCCGATAACAGAACCTATGCTTCCCCAGCGGGTGCCCCCGTATTTTCTGTTGGTCTTTGCCGGAATCACGTAGCTTAGCACTACAGAAGCTGCCGTAAGAATTCCGAAGGCCCAGATATAAATCATCGGAAGATCCGCATCTGTCCCGAATTTATAGATCAACAGTCCGCAGATACTCAGTAAAAGACCGGGCAATACCGGGAGAAAAGTTCCTAATATTCCTATAAATAATAAAATAAGGCAGAAAATATTAATAATCGTTGTATCCATTCTTTAAAAAAATATACATGCAATATAAAAAAAGTGGCCTTATAAAAAGCCACTTTGAGAACTGAGTTATAAAATTTTATTACAAATTTAAGATTACGTATTCCAGAATCGGTCCTGCTTTACCGATATTTCCGCTTGCGTGGTTATGGAAGGTGGTATAGTAGATATTTCCGCTGGTAGAGTTTCCTGTGCAGGATCCCATGGTATCTCCATGTGCCTGGTGGGCATTCCAGGCATTCTGGTTGATGGTAATGGTGATGTTATTTCCACTGGCTGTGTGATGACAGATGGTGATGTGGTTGTTGTTTAAAGAAGTTCCTACAGGAGTCTGTGGGGCAGAAGGATTGGTATAATGTCCTGTTCTTATCATCAGAGGTTCGTTACCTTTTTGTACCAGAACATCCCAGAATGAAGGGTCATAGTTTTGAATTTTTTCCCATGCGCCCATATCATATTGAATATCCAGGGTATTAAATCCTAATGCATTTGCCAAAGCCGTGTTTGAAACGTTACAGCCCATATAAGTGGTGGCTGTGCCTGTATCCTGCAGACAAAGAAGGTTATCATTGATAAAACCTCCCGGAGCATTACAGTTTTCAGTATTTGTATTTCCCCCTACCAGATAAGCCGAAGCCCAGTCTGAGCTGTAAAGGCTTCCGCCATTAGTTACAAAGGTGGAAAGATTGTTATAAACACTGGTATCATTGGATGGCGTGGAAGTTCCTGTTTGGGGGTAAGTACGGGATCCGCAATTCAGGAAAATAATATCATACTGGGAAATCGTATTGATATTTTTTAAATCCTGATACGTAATTTCAGTGGCAGTATATCCAAGAGAGGCTATAATGGCTTCAATTTCGTCATAGCTTCCTTTTATATAAGCCATTTTTGCTATCTGATCCAATTTTGAATCTGTGGCAGCTACAGTCACTGTTTCATCCTTCTTAATGGTAAGAGGAAGTTCTGTTCTGAAATTTTTACCGTCACCTGTCTGAATGTGAAGGGTTGTCTTGCCTTCAGGAGCTGTTAAGCTGAAACTTCCGTCAGCATTGGAATAGGTATGGTAAACATTGCTCTGGCCGTCAGTAGTAAATACAAGAGCTCCTCCAATAGGTTGGGTCCCGTTTTTGGCAAATACTCTGCCTTCCACTGTTCCTGTGGATATTACTTTAGTGGGGTTTTCTTCGGGAGTAACTGAGTCGTCTCCTTTACAATTAGCTAAGAGCAGAAGGCTGCATAGCATAATCAACAGGTAGTTTTGTTTCATATTTAATTGATTTTGATGGGTTTAGTTTTAATCAAATTTAATAAATTTTTAATATTAATACATTGAAATTGAAATTTATTTTAATTTTTTTTACTTAAACGTGTTGTTTGTAGTATATTTTTCAATCGTAATGGTAAGCTGTAGCCGATTTAATATTTTTTAATATAATCGGTATATAAT